>DVJJ01000081.1 GCA_018716875.1 Candidatus Avoscillospira avistercoris | reverse complement strand
CCCGCCGCAGCGGGCGAAATTCCCTTATCGTCCTCAAGCGCCATCCGAGGATGGCGCAATCCCCCGCGGCTGCATGGCAGCCGCAATGGCCCCGGCTCCGCCCCTGCGGGGCGGGTGCCGGGGCCATTCTTCCTCCCACACTCCCACAGAAAGAAGGACCGCTCCTTGGAACAAACGCTCTCACCGGCCCCGGCAAAAACCGACCGGTATTACCTCATGTGTGAACGCAATTGGATTTACTTCCTGCTCATCGGCGTGGCAGGGTTTCTGGGGGCATTCACCTACGTTTTGCGGGGCAATGTATTCTGTAACGCCCAAACCAGTAACATTGTCCTGATGGGCATGGCCTTCGGCCAGGGCAACTGGCGGCATGGCCTTTACTATCTGATTCCCATTACCGCGTATACGCTGGGCGCGTTTTTCTCGGAGCTGCTGCCCAACCCCGTCAAGCGTCACCTGCCCATGCGGTGGGATACGCTGCTAATCGCCATTGAAATGGTGGTGGTGCTGGTGCTGGGATTCCTTCCGGAGACGGCCCCGGTGCAGATTTCCCAGGTGGCCATCAATTTTATTGCTTCCATGCAGTATAATACCTTCCGGCAGGCCCAGGGTACGCCCATGGCAACTACTTTCGCCACCAACCATGTGCGCCAGATTGGCATTGGATTGGCTATGGAGCTGCGCCATCTCCGGGATTCCAACAAGGCCCACCGTCAAAAGCTGTACAAGCATTTTCTGATGCTGGTGTACTTTGTGGGCGGTGCGGTCATCGGTACCGTCTGCTGCCGTCTGTTCCTGGGAAAGGCCCTGTGGGTAACGCTGATTCCGCTGGGTATCCTGTTCGGCGTCCTGCTCCATGCGGACCTGACCACGGAGAAAGAGCTGGTGGACACCAAGCCGTCGGGACACTAACCTTACTTATCTTTGCCGCCGGAGCATCCCTCCGGCGGTTTTTACACTCAATGATTCTGGTCCCATAGAGGTGACATCATGGAACAGAAATTGCGTCGGGACCGCTGCATGGGCGACAATCTGCGTCGGCTGCGGATGGAACAAGAGTTATCCCAGGAGAAACTCTGTGCCGAACTGCAACGGCGGGGCTGCGATATCGGTCGAACCACCTATGCAAAATACGAATCCGGTGAGCTGAATATTCGGGTCAGTGTGCTTCTGGAACTGCGTAAATTGTATGGCTGTTCCTATGATGAGTTTTTCGCCGGATTGAGCTGAATCAATATCGCCGCAAATGGCAAAGGCATGGCCGAACTGCGGGCCATGCCTTTTTGTATATTCCTCCGTCTCTACCAGGCGTAGGTTGTACCGGGCCGGACGGTCTGCTATCATAGGGACAAATCACATCACTGTATGGAGGAATTGTATGAATGCCTATGTAACCGGCAGCACCATCCGGCGGCTGCGCGAAGCAAGAGGATTGACCCAGGCTGGTCTGGCCAAATTGCTGGACGTCAGCGACAAGGCCGTTTCCAAATGGGAAACGGCCAAGGGATTTCCGGATCTCACATTATTGGAGCCCCTGTCCGCCGCTCTGGGCGTTTCGGTGATGGAGCTGCTTTCCGGTGATACCGTCGTCAATCGAAATCGTTCAGCCAATCTGCTGCGCTCCCGATTCTACGTCTGTCCCATCTGCGGCAACGTGATTCACACCACCGGGGAAGCGGTGGTTAGCTGCTGCGGCGTCACCCTGCCCCCGCTGGAAGCGGAAGAACCGGACGATGCCCACACCATTACCATAGATCCGGTGGAGGATGAACACTATGTGACCGTTGACCATCCCATGACCAAGACCCACCATCTCTCCTTTCTGGCCTATGTGACGCCGGACCGGTTCCAGCTGGTCAAGCTGTACCCGGAAGGCCCTGCCGCCTGCCGGTTCCGGTTCCAGCGGGGCGGGTATCTGTATCTCTACTGCAATCACCACGGCCTGATGGGCCGCAAACTCTGAAAAATCCCGGACGGTTTTCTGTGGTCAAGCACACAGTCCGCCCCTCCGGAATAGGATACCGTATGCGGCAGCACAGCCTCCATACATGGGGACGAGCGGTTGCCGAATAGGATGCTATCATGGAGGTGAGGCATATGCTGTCAGCCGCCGCATGGCTGATACTCAGCGGTATGCTGCAAACCCTGCGCCTCTCCGGGTCCGGCGGCTCCTTCCCCAAGCCGCTGAGTGCGCAGGAGGAACGTCACTATCTGGAACTGGCCGCCCAGGGCGATCTGGCGGCCCGCAACGTACTCATCGAGCGGAATCTGCGTCTGGTGACGCATATCATGAAAAAATACTATACGTCCTCGGCCGATCAGGAGGATTTGATCTCCATCGGCACCATCGGACTGATCAAGGGTATTTCCACCTTTGACGGCTCCAAGGGGGCAAGGCTTGCCACCTATGCCGCCCGGTGTGTGGAAAATGAAATCCTGATGCACTTTCGCAGCCAGAAAAAGTCCAGCGGTGACGTTTCTCTGTCCGATTACATAGAAACCGGCAAGGATGGCAACGCCCTCTCCCTGATGGATGTCATCTGCACCGACGACGATTTGTTTGAGGACCTCAGCGCCCGGGAAAATGCCGCACGGCTCCACAAAGCCATGAAAGAGGTCCTGACGGACCGGGAATTGCTGGTGGTCCAGCTTCGCTATGGGTTGGGCGGCCGGAAACCCCTGACCCAACGGGAGGTGGCACAACAGTGCGGTATCTCCCGCTCCTATATCTCCCGCATTGAGAAAAAAGCCCTGCATAAGCTGGAAGCAGCATTCCGGGATTCCTAAAACCGATGGGAGGGCCGCCCGGCCCTCCCGTGCCGCTTTGCCTTATCCCCCATCCAATCGGGGTTGACAAATCTTGTATTGTCTATTATATTAGTAATTGCTTAATTACTTAATTATTATGGAGGGAGCCATTATGCCATCGAAACGACTGGCCGCCGTTGACAGCGGCCGCTGTGTGGCCTGCGGCAGCTGTTGCAAGGTCTGCCCCAAAGGCGCCGTCTCCGTCTGGCGCGGCGTTACCGCCGTGGTGGACGGTGCGCTGTGCATCGGCTGCGGCAAGTGTCAGAAAGAATGTCCCGCCGGGGCCATTGTGCTCAACAATCGGGAGGCCGCCGTATGAACAAGACAAAACACTGGTACGACTATCTATGGATTGTGACGCCCATCTACTTCGCTTTGGGCTTCTTCAACATCCTCTTTGCCTGGATTGGCATGATTTTCTTCTGTCTTCCCCTGCTTATCGCCATTTTCGGCGGCAGCAAGCTCTATTGCAACCGTTACTGCGACCGGGGGCAATTCTTCACCCTTCTGGGCAAAAAATGGAAATTGTCCCGCAACCATCCCACGCCCCGCTGGATTGGCTCCAAGTGGTTCCGGTATGGATTCCTGATTTTCTTCTTTGCCATGTTCTTTCAGATGCTTTGGGTGACGTATCTGGTGGGCTCCGGCGCCAACTCTGTCAGCGCTGCCATCAAGCTGTTCTGGACCTTCCGGGTTCCCTGGGACTGGGCCTATCACGGCACCGTCTTCGCCCCCTGGGTGGCACAATTCGCCTTTGGCTTTTACAGTATGATGCTGACCTCCACCCTCATCGGTCTCATCGTCATGGTCCTGTTCCAGCCCCGCTCCTGGTGCGTCTTCTGCCCCATGGGCACCATGACCCAATGGATTTGCAAGCTGCGGGCCGGAAAAACACCGCCTCCCGCCTGCTCCGGCAGCTGCGCTTCCTGCTCCAGGGAGGGCTGCGGCCATGGCTGAGCTGCAAGAACAGGCCAAGGCCGTGGCGGCCCTCCTGGGTCAGCTGGCCAATGAAAACCGGCTGCTGATTCTCTGCGCCCTGCTGGAAGGCCCCAAAACCGTGGGCCAGCTGGGCGAGGCCGTCCCCCACATCACCGGTCCGGCCCTGTCCCAACATCTGCAAAAGCTCCGGACGGCAGGTTTGGTGGACAGCACCAAGCACGGCCAGTTTGTGGAGTATCAGATTGCCGACCAACGGTTATACGGCCTGATGGAGCGGCTGAAAGCCCTGTACTGTGCATAACAAACGACGCCCGCAGGCGTGCCGCATCCCCGGTACGCCTGCGGGCGATTATTTGGAACTTTTTCTGTCAAAAACCGTCTATGTTTAGGAAAGCGGCTCCAGGACCATCTGGGTATACAGGTCCGCCACATCGTTCAGCGTCACCGGTGCGCCGCCGGTACAGGCTGCGTGGGCCATGCTGACGGCCACGGCCCGCCGGGCCGTCTCCTGCCATGCTGTCCCCTGCTCCAAATCCCACAGGACGCTTGCCAACAGCGCGTCGGCCGCGCCGCGGGCTGCCGCCGTCTCCAGAATGGGGCCGCAGACATGAAAACTCTCCCCCGCCGTGACAAACAGCGCCTCCCGGTGGCTCAGCGTCACCACCACCCGTTCCACGCCGTTGGCCGCCACGGTACGGGCTGCCGCCGCCAGGGCTTCCCGGTCCGGCAGCTCCTTTTCACACAACGCCTCCAGCTGGGCCCGGTCGGGCCGGATGACCGTGGGACCGGCGGCCACGCCGATTTTCATGGCCATGCCCGTCGTATCCAAGGCCGTCCGGATGCCCCGGTCCCGGAGAATTGTAATCCAATCGGCCAGCTGATGGTCCGTAACACCGGCGGGATTCTTCCCGGCAAAGACCACCGTATCCCCAGGCCGGACCTGTTCCTCCAGCTTTTCCCACAACTCCTGGAGGTTCTCTGCCGTCACCGGATGGCCCGGCTCCAGAATCCGGGTGCAGGTGTCGTTGTCCGGGTCCAGTATGGTGAGATTGGTCCGGGTTTCATTGGCGGTAAAGGTGAAGTCATTGGGCACGCCCAGCAAATCCAACTGGTCTCGAATCCAATCTCCTGCGGCGCCGCCGATTAGACCCATGGCCACGGTACGGGCCCCCAACCCCTGGAGCACGTTGGATATCTGGATGCCTTGTCCCCCCGGCGTCTGCCGGGTACGCTCCGTCATGCCCACACCGTCCACCTCAAAGTCCCGTACCACCGAGACTTTATCCAGGGCCGGATGCAACGTTACCGTAAAAATCATACTGACTTCTCCTGTTTCTTTTATGGATATCTACCATTATAATCGCTTTCCACCAAAATGTAAATGAAA
>DVJJ01000080.1 GCA_018716875.1 Candidatus Avoscillospira avistercoris | reverse complement strand
CGCCCCATATCGCTGACGCTATAGGCAGCACATAGTCCCCCGTCCGATGATACACGGTTTAAGTCGCGGCAGAGGAGACCCGATTGATACATCTGTTCAACACGCTGCCGCGAAAAACCCGGTGCATTTAGACGCTCCATATCATTCATGGTCGGGGAAGACGGCTGGGACTGCATCCATTGCAGAAGTGAGAATTGTTCATTGCTTAGCATAAAAGTCTCTCCTTTCGAGGTCATCGTACCACGAAAGGAAAGTCAACGCAATTTCCCTTTTACCCATTATCCCACGTTGGGAGGTGATTTTCCATGTACCAAAACGCAACCAATGCCATCCAGAGGGCGCGGATTCGTAGCAATCTGACTCAGGAAGCCCTGGCCGAGCGGTCTGGGTATTCGGATGATTCTATCCGGGCCTGGGAGAGTGGCGCACGAATTGCGTCTCTGGAGGCGCTGAACAAGTTACAGCTTGCCATGGATGCACCCTGGCTTACAGGGGTGTATTTGGCCGAGCAGACCAACAATCTGCACGATCTGCTGCCCGAGTTTCAGGTGGGCCGCCCCCTTGCCCAGGCGGCGGCAACGTACATCAACGCCATCATGGATTTGGTGGACAACAAAATTGACCGCAAGCTCTTGCAGCTGGTGGCCGACGGCAAGATTGACGAAACGGAGACGCCCATCTTCGACGAAATTTTGTCCATGGCCGAAGCGGCCAATAAAGCCTATTATGAAATGCGCTTTGCGCAGCGGTGAGAAAGGAGGACACTATGCCCAAGGTATATTTGACGGCCCAGGCCAGAGCCGAGGCCGCTGAGATGAAGCAGAATGAGGCGTTTACTATGGCGGTAAAGACCGTCCGGGCCCGCACAAACCAGAGTTATGCAACCGTGGCCGAAACGGTCGGCATGGATCGCTCCACGCTCTGGAAGCTGACCCAGCCGGAGTTTGTCGGCAGGGCCCAGTTTGGCCGGATTCGCGCTGTTGCCCACGCGGTCAAGATGACCAAGGAGGAATGGCTCCGGCTGGGCGGATTCTGAGATTATACGCGCTGCCTTCCCGCGGGCGGTCGGGAACGACGCCCGGCGTTACCCCTCTTTTCTCTATTTTCTCTTGTCATGCCCCGAAAGGGGCGGGCGGTCGAGACCGTGGCCGCAGAAGGCCGTGCAGCGGGCGCGGAACCACTGCGGGGCGACTCTCGACCGTTCGCGGGAGGGCAGCAGCAATACACAAAGGAGGTATGTCCCATGGATGGGCATAAAAAAATCCCCCTGGCGGTGCGGGCGCACCGTCAAGGGGAAAAGGTGGAAAACCACCATAAGGACATAAGTATTATACCATACCTTGCCCAATCTGACAAGGGGGTGCTGGTCAATGGCAGAAACTAAAATCCGTCTTGATCGTCAAGGAGGCTTTACTGTGCTGCCCAACGGTATGCTCCGGGACAGTCGGCTCAACCCCAAGACTAAGGGTATCTTTGCCATGATGTGCTCTTTTTCGGAAGGCTGGGAGTATTCCGTTTCCGGCCTGTCCGTGGTGTGTGGCGTGGGCCGCGATGCCATCCGCAGCGCCCTCAAGGAGCTGGAAAAGGCAGGTTATCTGGAACGGGAGCAGAGCCATGGGGAGCGCGGCCACTTTGGCGGTAACGTTTACATCCTCCATGAGGTCAGCCGGTGTCCAGATGTCCAACCGTTGCCGGGTTTTCCGTCGACGGTTGAGCCGTCGACGGGTGAACCGTCAGCGGGTGAGCCGTTGACGGAAAATCCGACACAATATAATAAAGACTTAATAAAAGAAAGACTAAATAAAGACTATATAGTCCAATCCGAGGATGTGTCCAATTTGGACACGCCGGAAAAGGACAAACCCAAACCGGCCCAGCTGCCGAAACACAAGCCGGAACGGTTCCAGGGCTTTTGGGACTACTACCCCCGCCATGTCAAGCGGGACCGTGCTGTGGCAGCATGGGACAAGCTCAAGCCGGATGACGAACTAATCGGCACCATGGGCCGAGCGTTAGCAAAGCAGGTAGCCTACTGGAACGCCGTAGGCAAAGAACTCCAGTTTATTCCCCATGCAGCCAGCTGGATCAATCAGCAGCGGTGGAATGACCCTCCCGAGGAATATCAGCTATCTGGTCGGACGGCACAACCGTCCGGTGGCTGGGCTGATAGCAAGGAGGTGCTGTAATGCTGGACAAGCAGTTAGAAGCCAGATTGCAGGACGCTCAGGTTTCCATCATCGGCTCCATGCTGATTGATGACCGCTGCATTGGTGATGTGCTGGCCAACGTCAGTCTGGACGATTTCCCCAGTGGGGTCTATCGCTCCATCTTCGACACCATGCGGCTCCTATTCACCAGTGGCCGCCCCGTTGACCCGGTGATCGTGCTGGACGCCATGCAGGGCGGCAAGGAGCTGGGCAACTGCATCCGGCAGTGCATGGAAGTGACGCCTACCGCCGCCAACGTCCTGGAATACTGCCGCATTTTGCGAGAGCTGTCCCGGGTGTCCCGGCTCCAGGAGATTGGCCTGGCCCTGACGTCGGCTTCGTCTCTGGACGAGGCCGGGAAGTTGGTGGCCCAGGCCAACGGCCTGTTGGTGGACCGGTCCGGGCTCAAGATCATGGACGCCCAGGCGCTGATGCTGGACTTCTACCGCCGCATGCAGGAGGAGCGCAAGCCCGAGTACATCCGCACCGGATTCAGCCCCATCGACGAGAAGACATACCTGGAGCTGGGCGACATGGTGGGCATTGGCGCGGCCCCGTCCACCGGCAAAACGGCTTTCGCCCTCCAGTGGGCGGCGCGGCTGTCGCAAAAATACCGGGTTGGATTTTACAGTCTGGAAACCAACGCCGCAAAGGCCGCTGACCGTCTGGTGGCCCAGCTGTCCGGGACGCCCCTGGGCGATATCAAGCAACGGCGCTTCACCGACGAGCAATGGGCCAGGATCGGAGACGCTTCGTCCATCTTCGCCCAGGGCAAGTTTGAGCATATTCAGGCTTCATCGATGTCGGCAACGGATATTGTCTCCACGGCGTTGTCCAAGCGGCATCAAGTGGTGATCGTGGACTATATCCAACTGGTAGGCAGCAGTGACCGGGAAAAGCACTCCAGTCTGGAGGTTGTGACCAACACCTCCATGGTGCTGCACCAGGCGGCTCAGACTCACGGTATCCTGGTGGTGGCCCTGTCGCAGCTGTCCCGCCCCGAAAAGAAAGACGGGAAACCCCTCAAGCCGGATATGCACAGTTTCCGGGAGTCCGGCCAGATTGAGCAGGATTTGGACGTTGCCATGCTGTTGTATCTGTCGGACCCCGACGACTACACAGGCAGCCGGATCTGCAAGATCGGCAAAAACAAGGAGGGCCGCAAGGGCGAGGTGGAGCTGGACTTTGACGGCACCATTCAGCGGTTTACCCTGGCCAAGCCCAATACTGCCGCCCAGCTGGCCGCCGAGGGCAAAAAGGCCCAACAGCGTAACCGCCAGACGGGCCAGTATCAGCAGCAGACCTTTGTCCCGGAAACCGGCGAGGATAAAGCGTTACCATTTTGACCAAGGAGGTGCCCACATGGAGGGTTTGCAGCAGTTGGAGCATGAGATTCAGCGCCATTTGGCCCTGGCCCAGCTGTGCAGCGGCCCCATCCGTGCCGGGCATCTGGAAGCAGCGCGGCAGCTGGCGGCGCTGCGGGATACGGTACAGAGGAGGAATGAGAATGGAACGTTTGACAACAAGGTTGCTGAAAGGCGATGGGTACTACATGAAGTGTAGCCAGACTTGCCTCAATGACTGCCAGGACATCTGCGAATGTGAAGGATTTGACCGGACGATCAATAAGCTCGGAGAAATTGAGGACATTCTGGGCGACGACTACGACCTGGACCGGCTGCGTGAACTGGTACAGGCAGACCGTGAAGGGCGGTGCGTCAAAAAGATTGACAATCGGAATATTTACATGGATAGAGATTGTCAGCACTTTACACCTGCGACCAATGCCGACAGAATCCGCTCCATGACCGACGAGGAACTGGTACAGCATATTTGGAATAAATTTGGTTGCCCAGACGGAAAGAACCACGTCACATGCGGGTGTCTCGGTAGTTGCAAGGATTGCTGGTTAGATTGGCTTAAACAGCCAGCAAAGGACGAATAAAGGAGATAAACACCATGAGGACGATATGTGTTTTAAACCTGAAAGGCGGCACGGGCAAAACGGTTACCGCCGTCAATCTGGCCTATATCCTGGCCGCTGAGCACAAGCAGCGGGTGCTGCTGATCGACGCCGATTCCCAGTGCAACAGCACGGAGTTTTTTGGCGTGGACCCTGACCGGGGCAATCTGGCCCAGCTGATGACGGCCCCCATGGACCCGGCCTACGCCGTGGGCCAGATCCAGAAGACACAGCACAAGGGGCTGGACATGCTGGCCGCTTCCATGGAACTTATGGACCTGGATTTGACCAAACTGGAGAACAAAGCCGTCCGGGCCACAGCCATTTCCGAACTGCTGGCCCATCTGACGGAAACCGACCAGGCATATGATACGGTGCTGGTGGACTGCCCACCCGCTTTTAACGCTGCCACGGCGTCGGCTTTGCTGGCGGCCCAGGAGGTCATTATCCCCATGAAACTGGATGCCTTTTCCCTCCGGGGCATGGCCAACCTGATCCGGCAAGTTAAAAATATGCGAAAAATCAACCCGGCATTGAACGTGCGGGGCTGCCTGGTGACCATGTACTACAAGGACAGCTGCATCGACGAGGCATTGCAAACGCTCCAAAACAGTGGCCTGCCGGTATTCGCCACCAAAATTCGACGGTCCCGGCGGGTGGATGGTATGTCTTTTGCCCAGCAGCCCCTCAGCGTCTTTAGCCCCCGCAGCGCGGCGGGTATCGATTACCGGGCTTTCGCCCGAGAACTGATTGGAGGTGTGCACCATGGGATTTGACCTGTCTGCCATGCTCAAGGATGTGTCCAATTTGGACACATCGAGAGACCAGATTGAGTACATCGACATTGACTTAATCGACCAGGACCCCAACAATTTTTACCAGCTGAGCCGGGTGGACGAGTTGGCCGCCAATATTGAGTTGCTGGGGCTCCAACAGCCTATCCGGGTCCGGGATAACCCCGACCAGCCGGGGCGGGTCATCATCGTATCCGGCCACCGCCGCCGGGCGGCCCTCCAACTGCTGGTAGACGAGGGTAAGGAGCGTTTCCGGGAGGTGCCCTGTATCCGGGAGAAGGAAGCCGGGTCTGCCGCCCTCCAGGAACTGCGGCTGATCTACGCCAACGCCGACACCCGCACCATGACTTCGGCAGAAATCAGCAAGCAGGTGGAGCGGGTCGAGGCGCTGCTGTACCAGCTCAAGGAGGAGGGCATGGAGTTCCCGGGCCGGATGCGGGATCATGTGGCGGAGGCTTGCAAGGTAAGCCAGTCAAAATTGGCGCGTTTGAAAGTTATCCGGGAGAAACTGGCCCCGGAGTGGAAGTCCCTCTATGAGGATGGAAAGCTCAACGAGTCTACAGCGTATGCCCTGGCAAAAATCCCGGCCGCCCATCAATCGTATGTGTTTGAGGGCGTAAAGGGTAAAAATCAAACGGTTGGGCAACTTTACCAGGGCCAAGTTGAGAACTATGAGAAGAAACTGGCGGCAGTTGATCAGCTGATCTGCAAGCGCGGGGCCAGAAAAGATTTTCCATGCAGTAATCTGGAAAATAAACGCCGGAAGATCGTCGCTGAGAGTAGTTGGTATGATGCGTCTGCCTGTAGCAAGTGCTGCGACAAGTGCGACCAGCTGGCCAAGTGCAAATATGCCTGCCCCATGTTGGCCGGTAAGGTCAGAAAGCTACGAGAGAGTGCTAAGGCACAGCGACAGCATGAGAAACTTGCCAAAGAGGAACGGGAGCGGCCAGTTATTGAGCAAATCACGCAACTGTGGCAGCGGTTTGGAGATGCTCGGGCTGCGGCAGGTTTGTCGGTGAAAGCGTACCATAAGGCCATCAATATGTACCATTACAACGCAGACGATCAGGAATACCCGGAACGCGAGAGTGGTAAGGGTATCGGCCTTAATACGCGGCTGCCCTACGGCTACACCATGAGCATTGAGACAATCCAGCGGCTGATTGGTGCAGCCGATGCCCTGGGATGCAGTCTGGATTACCTCTTTGGCCGGACGGATGACCCACATGGGCGTCTGTATGGACCGCCGCTGACGCAAAAGCAGATCGACAAGATGCACTTCGACAAAGTATGGCTGTCCTATGGTGACGGAGACCCCGACGATGGCGAGTGGGCCGTTGTCATTGATGGTTGGATCTACGACATCGCCACCCTGGACGGTGCGGATTTTGCCGGAACCGTAATGGACGAGTTCCGTCACATTGCCGAGAAGTTGGACCGCCCGAGCGGGAAGTATACAGTCCATTATGGGCCACGGTCTAAGTTGGCAGTGGACCCGAAAGACGGGGAGGACTGATAGCATGGGCGATATTGTAGACATCCGGCAATACCAATCGGATTGTACCGTGTGCGTACACCATGGAGACTTTGGCACATGCAAATGCCCCGGCGGCTATTCCCTGAATATGAAAACCATGCAGTGTTTATCTTTTAAGCGAAAGAGGAGGGACACCAATGACCAAGGAAATGACCAAGCAGCTCAAGCGCATGGTGGTGCCGGATCGGCACCACTGTGACTGCTGCGGCTTCGCGCATAACTGCCAGATCCACGGCTGCGCCGTCCTGCGGCAGGCCGTGAAGGAAGTGGAGACCCTGGCCCAGATCACCACAGCGGTTTTACAGGAGGAGTAGCCCATGGCCATTGCCAAATACATCGTCACCGACCGGGCGACTGGCCGGGAGCTGGTCCGGGGCACGGCGCAGCAATGCGCCGCCGCCCTGAACATGACATACGGCTCTTTTCTAAGCATGGCCAGCCGCTCCAAACAGGGCCGCACCCGGTATCAGATTGAGCGGACCAACGGTAAAGCGAAAGCCCCGCCGCTCTATCCCTGTAAGGGCTGCGTCTGGGTTGCCCGCTGTGATCACACCGGCCAGGTCTGCGACGCATGGCGTCGCTGGTTTACTGCCAACTATGACAACGCCGCCCGGCAGCTCCGGGCGGCAGCGAGAAAGGAGGCCCAATGCCGAAACAACGATTAAAACGCATTCAGGGCGGGCGGCTGGTCAAACAGGCACTCTGGTCGGCGGCGTTTCCCTGTGATACGCCCAAGGCCAGAGCCGAAAAGGCCCGCTGCACCACCATGGCCCGGCAGGCTCTCAACGATAAGGCTGCCTGGGAAAAGCTCAAGATGATCCTGGCTTCCAACTTTGACTATCAGGACCTTATGATTACGCTGACTTATGACGATAATCATTTACCGCCCAATATCATCGCGGCCCGGAAGCTGCTCAAAAAGTTCCTGGGCCAGCTGCGGGAGTACCGACGATGTCGGGGCAATGAATTGCGCTATGTGTATGTGACTGAGAACGTCCACGGAGACGGACGAATACACCACCATCTGGTCATCAACGGCACCGGCCAGGACTACGACATCATCCGCAGCCTTTGGATCAACGGTACAGACCTGGAGTTTTCCAGGGTGGAATCCTGGGGCTATGAGGAATTGGCCAAGTATCTGACCAAGGAGCCGCGCAAATACGGGCGGAACTGTGTGGGCGAACGGATGTGGACGCCCAGCCGGAATCTCAAAAAACCGGTGGTCCATCCCACGGAGTGGGTCAGCGAAAATGTCCGGCTGGAATTGCCGACCAATGCCTACAAGTTGAAGTCTAATTCTTTTGAGAATGAATGGGGCAGCTTCTCCTATATGGAGTACCTGTTGCCACCGGAGCCCAAACAGCAGCGGACACGACCGAAAGCGCGAAAATTGAAAACGGCTCTTTCTTTTTCAGGCTTGGAACACTGTATAACTAATGGGAAGGGGTAATAGAACATATGGGAGCAGCATTGAAAGACGCTCGAATTTGTGCTACAATAGCTCCAGAGGACGGATGGGCCATGTGCCCCCAATGCGGCAAGGGAAAACTCCTGATGATCTTGCCTGATACCGCCGTCCGGAATCTGCCGTGCAAGTGCAAACGCTGCCGACAGGAATTTTTAATAACCGTTGTGCCTGTGCCCGAGACCAAAGTGTCCAGCGCCTGAGCCTGATGTATTTCCCACCGGGGAACGTCACGGCTCAGGCGCTTTTTTGTTTTGCCTGGAGGTGATAGCCCATGGCACAAAAACCCCTGCGGCCCTGCCGCCATGCCGGATGCGCTGCACTGACGCGCACCGGCTGGTGTGACCGCCACAAGCCTAAGCCAGTACGGAAACGCTCAGCGGCGTACCACGACTGGTACCTGCTGCCCATCTGGCGGGACAACCTGCGGCCCCAGCAGCTCCTGCGGGAGCCCTTTTGCCGGGCCTGTGCTGCCCAGGGCATCCGCACCCCGGCCACGGTGGCCGACCATGTCCGGCCCCATCGTGGCGACTGGGCACTGTTCACGGATGCCGCCAATCTGCAAAGCCTGTGCGAGCGGTGCCACAACCGGAAAACCATGCAGGAACAGCGGGAATTGGCACAAGAAAATCACCGATGATTCCGCCGGATTGGCGGCACCCTTGGGCGCGGACGCCTGCCCGGACGTGAGCGCGGGTGCGCACAGGGCAAGTCTCCGACTTGCGGGCCCTACCCCCCCGGGTGGAGAAAGTTTTGGGGGGCTTTGCGGGAAACCACAGGCGGCCCTCGGTGCGAGATTTTTTCCCCACGGAGAATGGGCCCGGGGGACCGGGAAAGGAGGTGGCCCATGTCGGGGCCGAGACAAAAGCTCAGCGTTCTGGAGGGCACCGGACGCAAACACTTGACCAAGGCCGAAAAGGCCGATCGGGCGGCGCGGGAAGTCAATCTGCCCAAGCCTGAGACCATGGAGGTGCCCAAGTGGCTGCCAGCAAAATACCGGAAGCCGTTCCGGACCCTGGCCCAGGAGCTGCTGGACGCCGATATGGGGCTGGCCCAGCTGGATGCTGATACACTGGGGCGCTATGTGGTGGCCCAGGCCAACTATGCAGCCATGATTTCCGTCATCCGCACGGCCTTGACCGATCAGGATGTGGAAGCCCTCAAGGAGGCTACCAAGATTCAGGACACTTACTTCAAGCAGGCCCGGGCCTGCGCCAATGACCTGGGCATGACCATTACCAGCCGTTGCCGTCTGGTGCTGCCGGAGAGCCGCAAGCCCCAGGAGGAAAACGCCTTCGAGAAGATGATGCGGGAGCGGATGCAGCGTGCCTGATCTGCTGACTTTGGGGCCTGTGACGGTTCCCGCCCCCGATGACGGGACGGTGCTGCGGTACGACGCCCAGGCTGTCCAGGATGTGGTGGATTTCTTCTCCATCCTCTGCTACGGCCAGAACGAATGGGCAGGGCAGCCCTTCCAGCTGCTGCCTTGGGAGCTGGACGCCATTACCCAGTTTTACGGTGTCCAGGAACAGGACGAGGACGGCCAGTGGTACCGCCACCGCCGTTTCTTCTACAACGAGCTGCCCAAAAAGAACGGCAAGACAGAACTGGCCGCCGGTCTGGGCCTGTACCACCTGCTATGGGATGGGGAACAGCGGCCCAAGGTGGGCATCTTCTCCAGCGACAAGGAGAACGCCTCCCAGGTCTACGACGCCGCCAAGTTCATGGTGGAGCACACCTGTCTGGGCCAGCCGGAGCACGATCCCATCGCCTGGGCCGTGGATTCCCGCCGGGAGATTCATACCAAGTACGGCGGTGTTCTCAAGGTCTACTCCGCCGACGCACAGACGAAACACGGCTACAGCTTTTCTGCCATTATCTTTGACGAACTCCATGCCCAACCCAACCGCAAGCTGTGGGACATCCTGACGGCAGGCTCCAACGCCGCCCGGCGGCAGCAGGCGGCCATTGTCCTGACCACCGCCGGTGACGATCCCGACCGCAAGAGCATTGGCTGGGAGATTCATGAGAAATGCCGCCGCATTCTGGCATGGCGGCGGGGGGAACCGGAGCGGGAGCTGGACAGCGACGATCCAGCCTGGTGCCCCATTATGTTCGGCGTTTCGGTGCTGACCGGCGATGACCCGGACAAGATCGCTGCCCTGGACATCTACGACGAGGATGTGTGGCGGGCCTGCAATCCCGGCCTGGGCCATAACCTCCGGCTGCGGGATTTCCGGGCAGAGGCCCGGGCCGCCAAACAGAGCGAACCAGCGGAACGGCTGTTCCGCTGGCTGCGGCTCAATCAGTGGATATCCACCAAAGCGGTGGGCTGGCTTCCCCTGGGCCTTTACGACAAGACCCAATGCAACCGGGACACCTGGCAGGGGCTCAATGTCATGGCCCGGCGGCAGGCCCTCCGGGACGAACTGGTGGGTAAGCGGTGCTGCGGCGGCCTGGACCTGTCCACCACCACCGACCTGACGGCATTGACGCTGGTATTCCCGCCCCAGCAGGGACTGGAACAGGGCGTCACCCTGTTTTGGGCCTGGCGGCCCGAGGAGGGGGTAGTGGAAGCGGAGCAGCGGGACCATGTGCCGTATCGGGACTGGGCACGGGCCGAGTTCCTGATTCTTTGCCCCGGCGATATGGTGGATTTTTCGATGGTGGAGGAGGTCATTCTCTGGTGTATGCGGACGTTCCACCTGGAGATGCTGGGCGTAGACCCGTATCTCAGCCGCACCATCACGCCCCGGCTCATGGAGCAGGGCGTCAACGTGGTGGAAGTCCCCCAGGATATGAAAAACCTGTCCCCGGCCATGAAGGAGCTGGAACAGCTGCTGCGCCGCCGGGAGATGCTCCACGAACACAACACCGCCGCCCGGTGGTGCTTCGGCAATGTCCGGTGTGCCGTGGACGGCAACGAGAATATCAAACCCATGAAAAACCGCAGCATTGGCCGCATCGACATGACGGTGGCGTGGATTATCGCCATGGCTGTATGGCTGCTGCAACGGAATCAGCCGCCGGATTTGGCCCAAGCTCTGAGCCGCCCCGGCTTCACCCTTTGATTGTGTCCAATTTGGACACCGGGAGGTATGTATGAACGATTGGAAAAAAGGTGTGTCGAAGTACGCCACAGATCTGGTGATGATTGGCGGTGCTGCGGCGGTGGTCGTCGGCATTGGCCTTATCTATGTCCCTGCGGGCATGATTGCCGCCGGTATCCTGGCCATGGCCGGGGCCATGCTCAGTATCCTGGGCGGCGGAGGTGAAAAGCAGTGAGTGTTTCCAACGGACTGCGGGCCGTGGCCCGGTCTCCCTCCGGGGGGCAGCGGGTACAGAACGCCATCACCGTGGACACCCTGACCGCCGCCGGTGCCCTGCCGGTGGGCGAGGCGGGCAATGAGACCTTTGCCCGCAAGCTCAGCGCCGTGGACCGCTGCATCGAGATTCTCAGTGATTCCATGGCCAAGCTGCCCACCTACTGCGTGGACCGGGCCAGCCGGGAGCGGGTGGACCTGCCCTTGCTGGAGGTCCTCAACGTCCGGCCCAACGAGGCCATGACGCCGTTTATCCGAAAAAAGCTGCTGGAGACCAGCCGCCTGGTCACCGGCAACGGCTACGACTGGATTATCCGGGACCCATACACGGCCCAGGTCCGGGAACTGATTCCGCTGCCCGGCCATCTGGTGACGCCCTGGCGGGACACCAACGGGCGGGTCTGGTATCACGTTTGCCACCCCTACAACGGCAGCGTCTTTACCCTGTCCAGCGCCGATATCTGCCACTACAAGGGAGCTACCCGGGACGGCCTGAAAGGCATTTCCGTCCTGCGGCGGGCCAGCGAGGTCATTGCATCGGCACGGGCCCGGCAGCAGCATGACCTGTCCTATTATCAGCACGGCGGCCAGCCCAGCGGCGTCCTCAAAACCGACGCCGATCTCAGCGGCTACGCCAAGAACGAAACCGGGGACATCCTCCGGCGGGCCGACGGCACCGCCGTCACCCTCAAGGACCAGCTGCGCAGCGAATGGGAGCGGGTCCACTCCGGCCCCACCAACGCCTTTAAGCTGGCGGTGCTGGACTACGGCCTGGATTACAAGCCCCTGGCAATCAGCAACCGGGACGCCCAATTTATCGAGAGCCAGGAGGTGGCCATCCGGGACATTGCCCGATACTTTGGCATTCCTCTGTACAAGCTCCAGGAGGGCAAGCAGTCCTACAGCAGCAATGAGCAGAACGCCATCGAGTACGTTGTTTCCACCCTGCACCCCATCGTCACCCAGTATGAGGAGGAAACCACCTGGAAGCTGCTCTTTGCCGGACAGGTGGCGGCGGGCCTGGAATTGCGCATCAATATGATGGCCGAGCTGCGGGGCGACAACGCTGCCCGTGGTGCCTGGTACAAAACCATGTGGGAGATCGGCGGTTTCTCCGTCAACAACATTATGCAGCTGGAGGATATGCCCGACGTGGAGGGCGGCGACGAGCGAATGGCATCGCTGAACTATGTCCCGCTGTCCATCTGGAAAGAGCTGTCCCTCCAGCGCAATACCAACCGCAACGGAGGTGAAACAACATGAGAGTGACCCTCAACGGCATCGTTTCCCCTGACGATGACAAGTGGCTCTATGACTGGTTCGGCTATACGGCTTTTTCGCCCCAGCAGGTGCGGGACGCCGTAGCCAACAACCCGGAGGGTGAGGAACTGGTGCTGGAGATCAACAGCCCCGGCGGCTCTGTCTTTGCGGGTGCGGAAATGTACTCGGTGCTGAAAAGTTGCACGGTCCCGACACGGGCTGAGATTCAAAGTGTGGCCGCCAGTGCGGCCAGCTATTTGTGTCTGGGCTGCGACACGGTAGCCATCTCCCCGGTGGCCCAGATGATGGTCCATCTGCCCGCCACCCGCACCGACGGCGACCGGACGGCCCACCAGCGTTCCATTGGGATGCTGGATTCCACGCGGGAGGCCATCCTCAACGCCTACGAACTGAAAGCAAAGGGCAAGAGTGATCGGGCCGAGCTGCGGCGCATGATTGCCGCCGAAACATGGCTCAGCGCCCAGGATGCGTTGGACCACGGCCTGGTGGACGAAATTTTGGGCCAGGAGGGCCAGACGGCCATGAGCCCCGGCGCTCTGGTCAACGCCTTTGGACTGCCCGACATTGACGCTTTGCGGGCGGCCTACGACCGGGCCAACCCGCAGCAGCCCCAGCAGACCGCAGAGCCGGACTGGCGCATGGCGGCCCGTCTGGCAGTGGAACAAAATCGTTTTTGATGGGAGGACCTTATGAAAAAGAAACTGTACGACCTGATGAACCGGCGCACCGCCCTCATTCAGCAGGCGGAGGATGCCCTGAACGCCAACAACCACAGCGGCTATCAGAGCGCCATGGAGCAGATCACCAATCTCAATCAGGAGATTACCGATATCCAGGCTCTCATTGCGGAGCAGGACCGGCAGATGCTGAACGCTCCGGCTCCCACCGGCAGCGAGGCCGAGGACATTGCCCACGAGCGTGTCTCGGCGCTGATGCGGGGCGACGAGGTGACCTTTACGGTTAACGAGGTGCGCCGCGCCCTGCACAACCAGGTGACGGTGGCCACCGGCACCATCGTCCAGCCCACCGGCGTTGGTACAGATATCCGGGACCCCCTGGGCAATGTGGTGCCCTCCATTGTGGACCGGGTCCGCACACTGGATTTGACCGGCCTGGGCAGTTGGCAGGAGCCCTATGTCATTACGGAGCTGGACGCCAAGGGCGGCAAGGTGGAGACCACCGCCGGTACGGCCCGCCCCACTTCTACTGACCCCACCTTTGGCGTGGCGGAGATCAAGCCCTACGAGCTGACCGTGACCACCTTTGTGGACCGGAACATTGCCCGGTTGTCTCCGACCGCCTATTACGAGAAAATCCAGGGCATGGCCATGCGGGCTATGCGCCGCAGTCTGGGTGGCCTGATCGTCACCGGCGATGATCCCAGCACCCCCGTGTTCTACGGTATCACCACTGCCAAAAACAAGGCCGGTGCTAATATCTTTGCTGAGGCGGAGCTGGGTGCTGCGGTGGACGTCAATACCCTGGATGCCCTCTACTTTGCCTACGGCAGCGACGAGGCCATGGGCGCTGGTGCCCGGCTGCTGCTGACCAAGCCCACACTCAAAGCCCTGGGCGCTCTGCGCGGCACCAACGAAAAGCAGCGTCTGTTGGAGATCACGCCTGACCCCACCAATCCCAACAGCGGCACCATCCGGGACGGCGGCGTGATCCTGCCCTATGACCTGGTCAAGGCCGTGGGCAACGACAAGATCCTGTACGGCGATCCCACGAACTTCGAGGTGGGCCTGTTCGGTGACTACACCATCCGCCTGGATGAGTCTGTCAAGGCCGTGGAACGCATGGTGACCATCCTGGGCGACGCCTTTGTGGGCGGCAATCTGGTGGTGGACAAGGGCTTTGTGGTCGGCAAGCTGACCGGCGGCGCTGGATAAGGAGGCGTGACAGATGAGCGCAAGAAAGCAGAAAGCGACTGAGGAGACTGCCGCCCAGGCAGCTCCCGCCGTGGATGAGACACCGACTGTGGAGCAGGCTCCCGACGAGACAGCCCCCGTTGTGGATGAGCAGCCGAACGAGGAGCAGACCTCCGAAGTAGCAGCCCCCAATGCAGACGAGCAGCAGCGCCCCATGGTGGTGACGCTGTCCGTCGGCCAGGTTCTCAACTTGCGGGAGGGTCCGTCCCGTGAGTTCCGTGTCCTGGAGCATATCCCGGCCCAGACGGAGGTGCGGGCCGTACCTTTGCCCTATGACATTCAGGTGCCGGGCTGGCAGCTGATCCGCCTGGAGGACCGGGTGGGCTGGGTATCGGCAGAGTATCTGCTGCCCCAGGAAGGTGACTGACCATGGCGCTGTCACCGGAACGGCTGGCGTCTCTGCTGGCCTACTGCCGTATCGAGGAGCCCACCGACGAGGAGCAGGCAACGCTGGAAACGCTGTATGACGCGGCGGTATCGTACATGGACCAGGCTGGCATTGCCCAGCCGCCGGAGGGGACGCCCCGCCGGGCTCAATATGATCTGTGCGTCAATTTCATGGTGCTGCGGGACTTTGATTTACGGGATGCCGTCATCACCGGCGGTACCGTAACCGACAATCCCGCGTTCCGGTCCATGCTGAACCAGCTGAAACTGTCGGAGCCGATTGTGTCCAATTTGGACACCGGGGAGGGCTGAGCCATGGGCACACGCTATGTGGGCGCGGGCACGTTGAGCGAACCAGTGCAAATTCTGACCATGCAGGAGACGGAGCCGGGGCGGTGGCAGTGGGTACCCAGCCGCAAAGCCTGGGCCCAGGTGGAACAGACGGCCAAGACCAACCTGTTTTCCAGGGTGGGCGTGGGTGCCCGGGATGCTGCTGTGGTGCTGCGCAGACAGCCCCTAACACTCCACCAGGCCCTCTCCTGGAAGGGGAAGCACCTGTTTCTGACGGCCATTACCGACCGGGGCCGGATGCACCTGGACGTAAAGGCGGCGCTGGTGGACCTGGTGGAGTGCCAGGCCGACCCGGTGGAGGACGGTCCCCACTTTCCCGGCGTCCTGACGGAAAAATACATCAAGCATGAGCAGCTGGAGCCCCTGGCCGTCAATACCACAGCTTTTGTGCTGGTGACGCCCAAGGTTATTGACCTGGAGGAGGGACGGCTGGTGGAGGTGGCCGGGGTACCCTATGAGGTCCAGACAGCCCACCGGCTGGACCAGTACAAAAATGAGTTTGAAATCGTGCGAAAGGGGGACCTGTAATGCGGTTGGAAGTGACCTATACCAACAATATCGGCGAGCGGCTGCACGGACTGGCGGCGGAGTTCCGGGCCGTCCGGGCCCAACTGCTGGACCAGGCGGGCAACCAACTGGAGCAGGCCCTGGACCGCAGCATAACGGCCAGCGGTTTGCGGGACATCCACGGCAAGGTCCGCTCCTGGCAGGAACAGTATAAGGGCAGCGGCGGCGGTTATGTGGCCCTGCGGCCCAGAGCTGGAGAAACCGGCCCCAACAGTCCCGGCGCGATTACCAATTACCTGGAAAGCGGCCACAAGGTCCGGTTCCCCTCCGGCAGGGCCAAGCGCTACCGGCCCGAGGTCCATATGGCCCGGGCCAGGGCGTTCAAATTCTATGCCGATACCCAGCCGGTGGCGGAGGAGGTGGCCAGGGAGATGGCCCAGTCCATGGAGCGGCGGCTGGCCGCCTATCTGGAGGGATAGTCCATGGTAACACAGAACGACGTGGTGGCGGTGGTGTCCGCAGCCCTGACCGAGCGATACCCCGACAGCACCGTCTACACCAATCTGGTGCCGTCCAAGTTCCAGCGTCCGTCCTTCCTGGTGGAAACTACGGACATTGCCCTGATGGCGTCCACCGTCTCCACGGTCACTTTGCAGCTCACCGTCCGGGTGGTCTGCTTTGTGGCGGTGGACGAGTACCACAACAGCCAGCTGGAGGTGCTCAACGTCCGGCAGCTGAAAGTCCTGGGCATTTTCGGGCCGCTGTATCTCAAGGTCGGTGACCGGGCCCTCAAGGTGCAAAAACTGACTGGCAGCCCTGGTGGCCGGGACTGGATCGACGTGACCGCCGTACTGGCCTGGGACGTGGGGATTGCCGAACTGGCGGAAATCGTGGAGCTGCCCATGGGCATCATGGAGGAAATCAATCTGAATATGGAGGAATACAACCATGGGAATGCCGAGCATTGACATTATTTTTACCGTGGCGGCCCAGACGGCCATTGCCCGCAGTGAAAAGGGCGTGGTGGCGGTCATCGTCAAGGATGCCGCCAGCAACGGCCCCCTGGGTGCCATGACCACCAAGCTGCAAATCCCCGAAGGGCTGACGGCAGCCAATCAGGGATATTTGCAGCGGGCCTTTCTGGGCTACGTCAAGCCCACGCAAAAGGTCATCGGCTATGTGCTGCCCGAAGAAGCTGAGAATCTGACCGAGGCCCTGGACTGGCTGGCTACCCAGCAGTTTGACTATCTGGCGGGTCCGCCGGAGATCACCCCCGAGGAGTGCAGCGCCGTCAAGGACTGGATTGTCACCCAGCGGGAGGAAAATCACGCCATTTTCAAGGCGGTGCTTCCCAACACCGAGGCCGATCACGAGGCCATTATCAACTTTACCACCGACGGCATCAAAGTAGGTGAGGACACCTTTGACGCCGCTGCCTACTGCTCCCGCATGGCCGGTATGCTGGCAGGCACTCCCATGACCTACAGCTGCACCTATGCCCCGCTGACGGAGGTGGAGGACGTGACGCGGCTGACCCAGTGGGACATGGATGCCGCTGTGGACGCCGGTAAGTTCCTGCTGTTCTTTGACGATATGGTCAAGACGGGCCGGGCCGTCAACAGCCTGACCACCATTGTCGGAAAATCCAAAGCCTATCAGAAAATCAAGATCGTTGAGATTATGGACATGATCCAGAGCGATTTGCGGCGGGCGTTCCGGGACAACTATATCGGCAAGTATGCCAACAGCTACGACAATAAGATGCTGCTCCGGACGGCGGTTACCAATTACTTTACCACGTTGGCCCGGGACGAGCTGATCCAGCCCGGCTTCACGGTGGGCATCGATGTGGAGGCCCAGACCGCCTGGTTGGACCAGAACGGCGTGGACACGTCCAACATGACCACGGAGCAGATCGAGCAGGCCAACACCGGCAGCGAGGTGTTTCTCTATGCCGCCATTCACCCCCTGGACAGCATTGAGGACATCAAGGTTACGATTACCGTATAAGGAGGGATTCTCATGAGCATTGCAGCAAATCGCGTCATGTCCGGCACCTGGGGGCAGGTGTGGGTGGCCTCTGAGCTTTGGGCCGAGGTCAGCGCCTTTCAGGCAAAATTCACCTATACCAAGGAAGACCAGCAGATGGCCGGACAGATGGCAGTGGATACCAAAATTGTCAACGCCAAGGGCACCGGCTCCATCACTATCAAAAAGGTATTCAGCCGCACGGCCAACCACAGCAATCAGGTACTGAACGGCATTGACGAGCGGCTGACCATCATCGGCAAGCTGGGGGACCCCGACGCCTACGGTGCGGAGCGTGTGGCGTTCTACAACGTCAGCCTGGACGAGGAGGCCATCATGGACTGGAAGGCGGGCGGCACCACAGAAATTACCATTCCTTTTACGTTTACCGAACGGGAGTGGCTCCAGGAGGTGCAGCCTGCATGAGTGTCCTGGATATTTTGTTGGAGGGCACCGCCCGGAACGTTCAGAAAACGCCCCAGGAGCAGGACTATAAGGTTCTGCGGCTCAGCGAGGAACTGGGCCATGATGTGGTGTTTAAGCTGCGGGGCCTCAGCTACAACAAGTGCCACGAATTGGCGGATATGGAGGAAGTGGACGTATTGACCGTCCTGGCCGGTGTGGTGGAGCCCAACTTGCAGGACGTTCGTCTGGCGGTCCAGTATGGATTGCTCCAGGAGGGGGAAAGCTGGGGCCGCCATGGCGTCACAACCCATGATTTGGTCAAGGCCATGCTGCTGCCCGGTGAGATCTCCGCAATGGCGCACTGTATCCAGCAGCTCAGCGGGTATCGTATGATTGGACTGGAAGCCGTAAAAAAAAATTAGAACAAGATGAGGACCCGGAGTTAAACCTGCTGTATTTCCTCTGGGTGCGGCATCATCTTACACCGGGGCAATTCTATGCGCTGCCCGCCGGGGAACGGCTGCTGCTCAATGTCTTTGCAATCCAGGAAGCGGAGCAGCGGAAAGGAGGATAACGTATGGCACAGGCCGATATAGCGGTTATCTTGAGAGATAGTATGTCTCAAGAGTTAAACCGAATGGAGGACGCCAACGACCGATTTAATGATTCTCTGACCGAGACCCAGCGGCAGACACAGCAGTATTCCCGGCGGCTGTCGCAGCTGACAGAGGCGCAGAGCCGTCTGCAAACCAGTCTGTCTGCCGTCAGGACCCGGCTTAGAGAAGCAGAACGAGCGTTTGCGGAAACAGGCGATGCCGCAGATGAGCGCCGGGTACAGGAACTCAATGAGGAATATATCCGGATGTCTCAAACGCTGGCAAATGTCCGGCAGGCGGCCAATGATACCCGCCGCGCCCTGTATGATTTGACCGAAGTGGAGAGCCGCCGGAACGGTAATAACCCGTCTCCGAATCCTTCTCCGGATGGCGCTGCGGGTGGCAGTTTGCTGCCCCGCCTAGCTGCTGCCGGTGCTACAGCCCTTGTGGGCGATCTGGCGTCTCAGGCTGTCGGTACGCTGGCCAACAGCTTTGGAGGCGACGCCTTTGGTGGATATGTGAGCAACGCCCTGTCCTATGCCGGTATGGGTGCATCCATCGGCACCGCCATTGCACCGGGTATCGGTACAGCCATCGGCGCTGCGTTGGGCGGCCTGGGCGGTCTTGTAGCAGGCTATCTTGAGGAATTTGAAAGTAAGGATGAAGCATTTAAAAGTTATGTACAGGATGCCGTCACTACCATAAAGGAAGAACGTGCAGCATCCATCCAGGATGGCAGCGTTCTGGCGGCCCAGCGGGAGCAGGATACGCTGGCCTTTGACAAGCTGCTGGGAGAGGGCATCGGTGCTTCCTACCTGGAGGATTTGCGGGACCTATCGGCAGATACCCCCATGACCTATGAGGGCTTGACAGACATGAGCCGGGCACTGGCGACGGGCTTCGGCGATACTCCGGAGCGGATGCTGGACCTGATGACAAAGCTGGGCGACGCGGGCAGCGCCGTGGGCATCGACGAGGCCGGTATGGCCGAAATGGCAAAATCCATGAGCCGCATGGAATCCAGCGGCAAGGCTACCCTGGAATACTTGAACATTTTCCAGGAGCGGGGTGTGGATGTCATCGGCATTCTGTCTGACGGTCTGGGCAAAACCCAGGGACAGATTTACGACATGATCTCCAAGAGCGAGATCGGCGGCGTGGAAGCCGTGCGGATGATTGAAAATGCCCTTGGCGATATGTACGGCGGTGCCATGGAGGAGCAGTCCCAGACCTTTGCGGGTCTGACCTCCACCCTGGAGGATATGCAGGCGGAAATGGACGCCGCCGCCGGTGAGGGATACAACAACATCCGGAAAAAGGGCATGGAGGATCAGATCGCCTATCTGGAGAGCGACAGCGGCGATAGGATGAAAGAAATCAACTATGCCATGGGCGCTTGGGAAGCCAGTCTCGAAAATAAAAAAGAGGAGATGATCCGCAAAGCCCAGACTGATGTCCTTGACTCTTTTGGGTATCAGGTTTTAATGGCCGAAGGCTCCGATGAAGCGTTGGCGAAAGCCGGTGAAATGCTGGCGGCAGCCAAGGTTCAGGCTATCAATGAGTACAATGCCAGCGAGGGTGCGCAGCTGATGGTGCAGTCGGAACTGTCGCTTATTGAAACCGTCCGCAATGATACAGCGGCCAATAATGCCTATTGGGACGCGGGCTATCAGCTGGGCGAGGAATTTTCCAAGGGCCGTGCCGCTGGCATGGCGGCCAATATGAATGTTCCATCCTCTGCCGCGATCTCCGGAGCTGCATCCTCATATGCTGCGGTATCCGGGGCCGCGTCCCCATATGCCGCTATCTCGGGGGCCACATCCTCCTATGCTGCTAATCCCAGGGCCCACGCATACGGCTTGGAGCGGGTGCCCTATGACAACTACCCGGCCCTGCTCCATGAGGGTGAGCGGGTACTGACGGCAGCCGAGGCCCGGAGCGAAAGCCGGGGCAGTTCCGTCCAGATCGCCAAGCTGGCCGACCAGATTGTGGTCCGGGAGGATGCCGATATTGACCGCATTGCGTCGGCCCTGGTGGCCAAGATCCAGGACGCCATGCTGACGGGGGTGTCGTAATGCTGCGAAAAATGATGTTCAAAACCGAGACCGGCCAGGAGATGACCCTGCCGGTGACTCCGGCCAGCTACACCGTCCGCAAGGGCAAGCAGGTACAGACCGTGGACGTCTACACCCTGGGGGCCTATACCGTGCCAACCACCGACGCCCGGGAGAGTATCACTCTGGACGTGTTCCTGCCGTCCAGTAACCGCTCCTACTGTGTCCAGTACACAGAGCAATCGGTAATTCTGGCGTGGCTGCTACAGCAGATCGAGAGCCGGGCCAAGCTGCGGTTTATCGTCTCCGGCACCTCAGTCAATCTGCCGGTCTACTTTACCAACCTGGAATACGGCGAAAAGGACGGCACCAACGACATTTACGGCACTCTAACCATGCAGCCCTATGTGACGCTGGCGGCCCCCACGGTGGAAACGCTGACCGCCACGGCCAAGGCCGCCGTTCGGGAGGAAACGGACCGGCAGACCAGCGCCACCACCTACACGGTAAAAACCGGCGATAACCTGTGGAATATCTGCCGCAAATTTTACGGCGACGGTACGCTCTGCTACAAGCTGGCGGCCTATAACGGCATCAAAAATGCCAATCTGATTTATACCGGTCAGGTGCTCAAGATTCCCGACAAGACCACCCTCCAGGGTACCACGGCCACCCAGTCGGCCCAGCCCTCTTCCACCGCCGTGGCGGCAGGGGCCAAACAAGACGGCGGCGGCACGTCAGCCGTGGTCAAGCCCACCGTCCAGCCCAGCACTTACCTGGTACGCCTGTCCAATGGCAGCCCGCTGACGGCCTGCCAGGCGTCCTACTCCTGGTCTGATATGAAGACTGGTAAGAGCGGGTCCGGCACCGTCCAGTCCAGTCGGCTGATTACCGTTCCCGCTGGGGCAAGGTTTTATGTCCGCTGGCGCTCCAGTGCAAGCTGGCGCGTGGATTCTGTGACCTTGGATGGCGCGTCGGTAAAAACTGGCGGCGACTATATCATGGTGACGGTCAACGGTCCCAAGACCATCGCCCTTCACTGGACGAGGTGACGCCATGAAGCTGTTACGAACCAACACCAAAGGCACCCAGGATTTGACCCAGCTGGTCAGCCGCAGCACCTGGGCCGGGGATATCAAATCCTGTTCCCGGTCTCTGGAAGTTGATCTGGTGTCGCTGCCCGACGTGGAGCTGCCGGAGGCGACAGTGGACCTGGGCGACCATGTGGCATTCTGGGGCGATACGGACCAGCTGTTTGACGGCTTTGTGTTCTCCGTCCAGACGGCCACCGACGCCCGCACCAAAACCATTCGCTGCTACGACCGGGGCGTCTACCTCAACAACAACCAGGGCTATTACCGTTTCACGAACACCACCCCGGAGGCCGTGGTGCAGCAGTTGGCAGGGGAGTTCGGCCTGTCCCTGGGCGCGATCGCGTCCACGGGCCACCGGTTTTCCCGCAATTTTTTGGGCCAGTCCCTCTACAAGATCATGGCCACCGGATACACCCTGGCGGCAGCAGCCACCGGCGAGCGGTACCGGATCGCCTTTGAACTGGACAAGCTGACGGTCCGCAAGAAGGAGCAGGGAAAGTACACCCTGGTCATCAAGGGCGGCTCCAATCTGCTCAGCGCCTCCGTCACCGAGTCCATTGAAAATCTGGTAAACCGGGTGCGGATCGTCGATGACAGCTACAAGCTGGTCACCACCCAGGAAAACGGCGGCCACATCCAGCAATACGGCGTCATGCAGCGGGTGATCAAGCAGTCCGACAACAGCACCGAGGAAGCCAAGGCCCTGCTGGAGGACAACGGCCCCACCCAGAAAATCACCCTGGAGTGCATCGGAGACACCCGCAGTATCGCCGGAACCATGGTGGCCGTCCAGGAGCCGTACACGGGCCTGTGGGGCAAGTTCTGGGTGGACAGTGACACCCACACCTGGGCCGACGGCATTTACACCAATAAACTGGTGCTGAACTTCCAGAACGTCATGGACGAGCAGGAAGTGGGCAACCTGCCGGAGTAAGGAGGTATCCATGGACGAGAATCCCTATCAGAAATTTGTGACCATGTTTCGCAATCCCGACCCCGCCGACGGCTGGCAGCTGTGCGAGGGCAAGGTAATTTCTGTGCGGCCCGATGCACCATATCGTTTTGAAGTCTTCGGCCTGATCTTCCAGGAGGGCCAGGGCATCCGCTGCAATGAGCAGCTGGTAAACGGCCTGCAAGTGGGGGACCGGCTGCTCTGTCTGGCTGACGCTTCGACCCTGTACATTCTGATGAAGGTGGTGCCGCTATGAGTTTGTTCCCCATGCTGGGCGGCAGCGTCCCCCAGCCGTCCCAGACCCTGCCCCTCTATCGGGAGATCATGGCCGACCCGGATACGGGATTGCCAGTGTGGAAAAACGGCAGGCCCGTGGAGGTGGAGGGAGCCGCCGCCGTGCGGCTCTGGGCCATGACGGCGCTGCGGACCATGCGCTATCACCATGCCATCTACTCCGGCCAGTTCGGCAGCGAACTCTCTACCCTCATGGGCCAGGGCTGGTCCTCCGACATCAAGACGGCGGAAGCCCCCCGCATGGTGCGGGAGGCGCTGCTGGTCAATCCCTATGTGTCCGAGGTGTCGGACATTGTGGTGGACTTCGCAGACGATGAGCTGCAAATCTCCGCCACCCTCAAAACCATTTACGGGGAGGTGCGCGTTTGAAATCCTTTGAAGAAATTTTGCAATCCATGAAGCAATCTCTGGCGGTGTCCAATTTGGACACACAGGAGGGCAGCTACACCGATACCCTGATTCGGGCCGTGGCCCTGGAGATTGCCGCCGACTACTTCGACCACGATGCTATGATTCCCGTGGCTTTTGTGGACGAGACCAGCGGCATCTACATCGACCGCCGCTGCGCCGAGTACGGCATCGAGCGGAAACCCGGCACCAGGGCCACGGCTACCGTCACGTTTGCGGGCAACAACGGCACCACAGTCCCGGCAGGAACCGCTGTCCAGACGGCAGAGGGCCTGGTCTTTGCCACCGATAAGGCCGTTACCGTGTCCGATGGTACCGCCACCGCAGCTGTGACAGCCCAGGACGTGGGCGAGCAGTACAACGTGGAAGAAAACGCCATCACCACCCTGCAAAACTCCGCAGGCGTCACCGTCCAAAGCAGCACCGCTGCCCAGGGCGGTACCGACATGGAGACCGACGCGGCTCTGGTCCAGCGGCTCTATGATCTATGGCGCAAGCCTGCCACCTCCGGAAATGCATATCACTATGAAAAGTGGGCCCTTGAGGTGGAAGGCATCGGCAAGGCCAAGGTCTTTCCCTGCTGGAACGGCGGCGGCACCGTCAAGGTGGTGGTCCTGGGCAGCAGCCTGGAGCCGCCCAGCCCGGAGCAGGTGGCCGCCGTGGCGGCCCACATCGAGGAGGAGCGCCCGATCTGCGTGGAGGTCACTGTGGAGGCGGCGGAGACGCTGACTGTGGACGTGGCCGCCGCCATCGTACTGAATGGCACCAGGAGCGCCCAGGGGGTACAGGAGCAGTTTTCCCAGCTGTTGGACGAATATCTGCGCTCCATTGCCTTTGTCAGCAATGCGGTCATCTATAACCGCATTGCCTATATGCTTCTGTCCATTGACGGTGTCCAGGATTTTACAGCGCTGACGGTCAACGGCGGCGAAGTCAATCTGACCCTGGCCGATAACCAAGCGCCGGTGCTGGGGGAGGTGACGGTCGCATGATTGCCAACCAATATCCCAAGTGGTGGCAGGCATCGCCGGAGACGCTGGCCATCTGGCAGGCCGAGGACACGGAGGCGGCAGCCCTCCGGGCCCACTGGCGGGATATCCTGGACCAGTGCAACGTGGAGACGGCCACCTGGGGCCTGGCATTGTGGGAGCGGCAGCTGGACTTGCCCACAGATAGTGGCTTGCCAGATGATCTGCGCCGCTCGAAGATTCTGGCCAAGCTGCGGGGCGTCGGTACCGTGACATTGGCGATGATGCAGGCTGTAGCCGAAAGCTACACCGACGGAGAAGTGGTGGTCGAGGAATACCCGAAGCAATATTATTTTAATCTCCGGTATCTGGACACCGTGGGCGTTGCGCACCAGGATCAGCTGATGCAGACCATTGAGGAGATCAAACCGGCCCACCTGGAATACCACATCATCCATCAGGTCACGACCACCTCCACCATCTACACCGGCATTGCCGCCCGACAGGGCGACCGCTACCGGCTGGCCCCGGTGGTGTGCAGCGGCTACCGGCAGAATCCCGTGTACTGCGGCATTGCGCCCCGGCAGGGTGACCGCTACCAGCTGCGGCCTCTTTCCTGCGGCCCGCTGCGCCGCGACCCGGTACGGGTGGGGATGGTCATGCGGCAGGCCGACAAAATCATTGTAAAGCAGGTGAAAACATGAGCAAATTGCCCGAATTAACTTTGACCAAAGCCGGTGCGGCCATGCTGGCCAAAACGCCCATTGGATCGGAAATCCCCGTGACCAAGTGGCGCATTGGTACGGGCAAGCTCCCCGACGGCGAGGACCCCAGAGACCGGACCCAACTGGTCAACCCCGTCCGGGAGCTGCCCATTTCCAGCGTGAAAAATGACGGCAACCAGTGCCTGATCAAGGGCCAGCTGGTCAACACAGAAATGGCCGCATTTACCTGGCGGGAAACGGGCCTCTATGCCACCGACCCCGACGACGGTGAAATACTCTATGCCTACGGCTACGAGGCCGACGGCGCGGAAATCCCAGCCGGAGCCGCCCAGCTGCGGGAAATCGAGTTTGGCGTGGAGTTGGTCTTTGACAATGCGGCCAACGTGACGGCGGTAATCAGCAAGACGCTGGTCTTTGCCACCCTGGCAGACGTAGAAAAGATTCAGACTGCCGCGGTGGAAATGGCGGTCAATCAGATTGCTAATCAGATTATCAGCGGCAGCGTCTCCACCGCCCTGATCACCGACAACAGTGCGGAGTTGACCACCGATGACGGCGTCCAGATGGATGCAGTCCGATTTTTTCAGGAGGTTTGAGTATGAGCATCAAAACCAATGAGCTGCCCCAGGCGGCAGCAATGGCCGACAGCGACAGCTTTATCGTCACCACGGCCCAGGGGACCAAGAAAACCCCGCTGTCGTGGATTCGGGGACTGTTCGCCCCGGCGCCGCTAGCCAAAAACTTGACCTTATACGTCAATGCAACCACCGGCAACGACGGCAATGATGGTCTAACCATGGGAACCGCCAAGCAGACGATCCTGGGAGCCCTGCAAAGTCTCCCGTCCAATCTGGGCGGATTTACGGCAACCATCCAGTTGTATGGTGGTACATTGCAAGCTGCAACATACAGCGTTTCCGGCACAAGTCGATTGCACAACGGCACGATTGTACTCGATGGTAGCCACATGGACGAGGACGCCCAAATCATCGGCACAATCATGATCGAGGGCAGCTGCAACTGGAAGCTACAAGACCTTGCTATCCAGTGGACAACAGGGTTATATGGCGCGGTTGAAATCCGGTCAACGGGATATGCAAGAGTATATAACTGCAAAATCGACGGCGTCGATAAGACCAAAAGCGGCGTGTATCTTTTGAGCTTTACCGTGTCTTCCTGCATCTATAATACAAAGTTTACCAACTGCAATATTGCAGTTGATACCCGCCCTGCATTGTATCAGGACCGAGGCAGCATTATTTGTGCCATCGGCGAATCTACCGGCAGCAATAACAATTATGGAATTTATTCCAGCCACGCCAGTATTATATTCGACCGCACCACGGAGGCCCTGGGCAGCGTCCGCAGAGTGTTGCAGTTCGGTGGCCTAATCGTTGATGGCAGCGGCAATTTTGTAAAGGAGTGAGATTGCTATGAAAGTGATCTATGGATATGATAGTTATGACTGCACCAAGGCAGTCCGTGACGGTAACAAGGCCACGCTCTATCTGACCGGCGGCGGCACGGTGGAGTTTGTCGGCGTGTCTGAGCCCGCCTGGGATCAGTTCCAGTTTGAGGACGGCAGCTGGGATGTTGTCGAACCGGCGCCCAGCGCCGCCGACCGTCTGGACGCGCTGGAAGCGGCGGTGCTGGCTATGATGGGAGGAATGACCAATGTATGAGTTTATTCGATTGCAGTACCGTATGGGACGTCTGAACCCGGAACAGGTCAAGGCCTTTGCTCCCCAATGGCTCACCACGGAGCAGGCCGAAACCATCATCAACAACGGCGAAAGCCGATAATTGAAAGGAGAAACTACATATGCTGAAAAACTATCTTTGGGAGATTTTTGAGGTGGCTCAGGAGGAGCGCACCGACGGCGACAATCTGACCGGCGACATGGAGATCGCGCCCAACCTCTTTGTGGAGGGCATCAAGGGCAATCCCCAGCACCAGTACAAGGCCCTGGCGGAGATCGATGTCCCCGCCGCCAAGGCCAAGTGGGAGGCCCTGGACGCTGCCGGTCAGGCCAAGGAGTACGACGAGGTCGGCAAGATCATCGACCGCAACTACAAGGCGCTGTGCACGGCCTTTGCCGAAGGCAACCGCGAGAAGTTCCGTGCCATTGTCCTGTTTAACAGCTGACCAACCGGGGCCGGGAAACCGGCCCCCTCATAACAAAGGAGGACCATATGGAATTTGATTGGATGCTGGCAGTCAAGGCTGCCATTACTGCCGCCCTGGGGGCCTTCTCCGCTTTTTGGGGCTGGCTGGGCTGGCTGATTGCGGCCTGGGTGGTACTGATGGCCCTGGATTACGCCACCGGCACCGCTGCCGCCATGAAAAACGGTGAATGGGCCAGTCATACGGCCCGGGAGGGTATCTGGCATAAGATGGGCGAGGTGGTGGTGGTCATCATCGCCGCCTTTGCCGATGGTCTACTGTCCATCATCATGGAGCAGCTGCCCATGGTGGAGATTGCCCTGCCGGAGATCGGTCTACTGCTGCCTTTGGTGCTGGTGTGGTACGCTATTACGGAGCTGGGCAGCATTGCCGAAAATGCCCAGCGCATGGGCGCACCCATCCCGGCCTGGCTGGTAAAGCTCATGGCCAACGGCAAGGATGCCGTGGACGCCGCCGGGGATAAGCTGACCGGAGGAGGTGACAACGAAAAATGAAACTGCTGCTGATTGCAGGCCATGGCGCCGGTGACCCCGGCGCTGTGGGCAATGGCTTCCAGGAGGCCACCGAAACCCGCAAGGTGGTGGCCGCTCTGGCCCAAGCCCTGGAGGGCTGCTGCGACGTGGACACCTATCCCACAAGCCGCAACGCCTACGCCGATTACAAGGCGGGACAGTTGAACAAAATGGCCCAGTTTTCCCGGTACGACTATGTGTTGGAGATCCACTTCAATGCCGTCAAGGCTTCCACCGCCGACGGCAAAACCAAGGGTACGGAGATTTACGTCACCACCGCCGAACCCTCCACTGCTGTGGAGCAGGCCATGGTGGCGGCCATCGCCGCCGTCGGTCTTACCAACCGGGGCGTAAAGCGGAACAACTGGGCGGTCATCCACCAGGCTCGGAAAGCTGGAACATCTTCGGCCCTGCTGGAGATCTGCTTTATCGACGATCCCGACGATATGGCCATCTATGCAGCCAACCAGTCGGCCATCGTCGAGGCAATCGCCATGAGTATCATTGACGGCTTCGGCTTGCAGCGTCCGGAGCTGGAACAGGAGGAGACTATGACTGGAAAAGAAATCTATGATAAGTTGACAGAGTATACTGAAACGCTGGAGGTCCCCGCATGGGCCAAGGAGGAACTGGAAAAGGCTAAGGTCGCCGGAATCACCGACGGTAGCGCCCCCATGCAGCTGATTCCCAGATACCAGGCTGCGCTCATGGCGTATCGGGCGTATGAGCTAGCCAAGGGCCAGAAGTAAAGCAACACCCCCGCCGGTTACCCGGTGGGGGTGTTTTTCTGCGCCTCGATTGCCTTGGCTGCCTCCTCGATAGTATCAAAGGTGCCGATATGCTTATTTTGATATCGGGCAACCCAGCGCGTTCCGTTGCGGCTGCGGGAGACGCCGGGAACTCCGGATTGTTTAGACAGTCGTTCGGCCACCGCCTCCAGTGTGGGGGCAGGGGAGCCACGCCGTTTGTGATCGGCCAAGGCTTGCTTATAGGATTTTAGAATTTTTGCGCATTCCGTCGAGCAAGTGACGGTGGGTTCGGTGCTGTAAAATACCTTTTGGCAAACCTTGCAGACCCTACGTTTTTGTGCAATCTCTTTTTTCCGGGCTGCTGCCTCCTCGCGGTGATCCGCCATCCATTCGCGGCTCTGCGTCCGGTCTATCTCCCGGACAGCATCGGGGGCGCACTGCGGGCAGTAGCGTTGGAGCCCTCCCGTGACCGTGTACTCTTTGCCGCAGATTTGGCAGATATCCGTGCTGCCAATTTGTCGAGCATTCCCGGCCTTGGCCCGGGCCTTGTACTCCCGGTTGGCTGCCTTGGCCCGTTCGGCCCGGCAGTCCGGACAGTACCAGGCCCGTGGGCCACCGGAAAAAATGGTCCCACAGGTCCGGCAGACGCGATCTCTCAACGTTGAGGCGGCTTTTAGCTCCTTGTGACAGTTAAGACACAGGGCAGATTCTCCTGCGGCTTGCACAATCTGGCCGCAGCTCCAGCATTTGATCGTCCTCATTTTGAGAGCAGTTGCTCTACATAGGCGCTGAGGCCCATGCCTGCCTTGCTGCTGTCCCGCTTGAGACGCTCAACCAAGCTGACGGGCAATGACAGATTGATGGTTGTCTTGCTGTCGTCCTCGACGACAGCGCCAAAGGCTGCCTCGTAGGCCTCGGCGGCCAAGTGTTCCTCTGCCCACTGTCGGGCCTCCTCATAGGAGACGGGCAGAATCTTCTCGCCACCGGCCCAGCTATTGCCGCCAACGCTGGTGGCGTATTTTGTCCGGGCCCCACCGGCACCGTGGAGGAAAAACTCCCCGGTGCGCTTGCGGTACAGGACCTCCTCAATGTAGTCAAAGTCGGTCGGCAGACCGTTTTCATAGCGGCCCACCTCCTTAGCGGATGTGGTGTCGTAGACTTTGCCGTTGATAATCTTTTTCATCAAACTTCTACCTCCCACGCACCACCCATGCGCTCCTCAACAAAGTAGAGGATTTCGCGGTAGCATTCTTCAGGGTTGGGCTCGCCGCCCTCCCACTCGTCTTCCAAGGGGTCGCCGCCGCGCTTGAGTTCGGCCAGTGTATCCATGACCAGCTCGCAGTGGTTGCTGCAAAAGTAGTAGACGCAGGTCTCACCGTCCAGGACTGCCAGATGCAGGCCGCCCGCGTTGTCCTCAAAAAGTTGGTAATTGTACTTCATGGTGTTACCTCCTGAATTAAGCGTATTTGACGCACAGAGCGTTCAGAATTTCACGGCTGCCGGTCCAAGCCTTGGCGGCTTTGTCCCAGTCAAGGCCGAACTCGCGCATCATATGGCGGACGGGGAAAGTGTTACCGGTGACGGTCAGATTGTCCATGTCAATGTTGACCAGGACCGGGTGCGCAAAAGTGCCACCGACCTGCACATTGCGGACAATACCAGTGAACTCGCGGGCGGCTTCTTTTGCGTCTTTCCACGCCTGGCGGAGCGCCCAGGAGAAACTCTTGGGGGTACTCCACTTCTTGGCCATGCGGAAGAGCTCCCAAGCCTTTTTCATGATCTCGGAAAGATTGAACTTTTTCATTTTGGTGACCTCCTGTGTGGTGTTCTTTGTTGTGCCTATATAATATCATAGAGTTACTATAAAGTCAATATAAATATGTGGTTTACGCAAAATATTTTTACTGCGGACAAAACAGCCCAGCC
>DVJJ01000079.1 GCA_018716875.1 Candidatus Avoscillospira avistercoris | reverse complement strand
GTTGGACGGGGTACCCTCTTTTTGATAGAAAGGGAGAAGCGTATGAAGAAGCTGGATTATAATTCTCCGGTGGTACTGAGCCTGTTCTTTCTGTCCGCCGCCGCCCTGCTGCTGGGCACGATTACCAACGGATGGACCACCCAGGCGCTATTCAGTGTGTACCGGTCCTCTCCGGTCAATCCGCTGACGTATGTGCGGCTGGTGGGCCATGTGCTGGGTCATGCCGACCTGGAGCATTTCCTGGGGAATATGCTCCTGCTGCTGGTCATCGGACCGCCGTTGGAGGAAAAGTACGGCAGCGGCCCCCTGGCGCTGGGCATTCTTGTCACAGCGGTGCTGTCCGGCGTTCTGCACATCCTGCTGTTTCCCGGCACGGCGCTGCTGGGAGCCAGCGGCATTGTGTTTATGATGATTATGCTGGCGTCCCTGTCCGGCATGAAGAGCGGCAAAATCCCCCTGACGCTGATTTTGGTGGCGCTGCTCTATTTAGGACAGGAAGCGTATTCCATTATCTTCGTCCGGGACAATGTGGCCAATCTGATGCACATTGTCGGCGGTGCCTGCGGCACGGTTTTCGGCTACGGCGTCACCCCCAAGCAGCGGCTTACCAAAACATTTTGAGGATGCAATTACATGCAACAGTATACCATGGAAGATGTTTTGCGCATTGCAAAACGATATCGCAACACAAAACGGTCCTATCTGCTGGTCAATCCTTTGCAGGCCAAGCACCTGCCGGTGGAGCCGGCAACGGCACTGCAACTGATGGAAACCCTGGGAGCATCCCTGCGGCAGTCCTACCCGTCGGCCCGGCTGGTCATCGGCTTTGCCGAGACGGCTACAGCCATCGGCGCGGTGGCGGCGGCCCAGCTGGCTGGGGACTGTCTCTATGTACAGACCACACGGGAGGATTGCCAGGGTGACCGGAACTGGCTGGAATTTCAGGAGGAGCACAGCCACGCTGTGGAACAAAAGCTGTGCGGCGACGCCCTGGAAGCGGGGCTGGCCGCCACGGACACGGTGATTCTGGTGGATGATGAAATCTCCACCGGCAAAACCATTCTCAATATGGTGGAGCAAATGGCTGCCCGGTATCCGTCCCTGCGGGAAAAAACGGTGGTGGCGGCCTCCATCCTCAACCGGGTGACGCCGGAACAGGAAGCGCGGCTGCGTCAGGCGGGCATTGTCTGCCACTGTCTGGTCCGGCTGCCCCAGGCCGATTACGACAGCCAGGTGGCGCGGTACACGGTGGAGGAAGCGCCGCTGCCGTCCCAGTGGACACCGGAAACGCCGTTCCAATCGTGGACGCTGCCCGGCTCCTTCGACCAGAATCCCCGGCTGGGCGTGCGCATCGGGGAGTATGTGGCCCAATGCCGGAAGATGGCGGACGCCTTTCTCCAATGGGTGGCGCTGCCGGAATCGGGCCGGACGCTGGTTTTGGGGACGGAGGAGTGTATGCTGCCGTCCCTGATTCTGGGCCAACAGCTGGCCCAGCGATTGGGGAGCGGTGCTGTCCGGTGCCACGCCACCACCCGCAGCCCCATCGGCGTCAGCCAAGAGACGGGGTACCCCATTATTTCGGGAGCACAGGTCCGCAGCTTCTACAGCGACGACCGTAAGACGTATCTCTACAACCTGGACTCCTATGACGCGGTGGTGGTGGTATCGGATACCGAGCGGGAGGACACGGCGGCTTTGTGCAGCGTTTTGTCTGCATTGCCGAACCGGGAAACCACGCGAGTTTTCTATATTCAGGGAGGCAGCCATGTTTGGTACCTATAAACAGGACGATGTGACCATTCTGCTGAAAGATCTCACCAACTGCATTGAGCCCATGGACACCCTGGAGCGGGAGCGGCGCATTCAGCAGGGCGTCCACTATTCGGAAATGCTGCCGGTGGAGTATGAGCCGTCGGAGCAGTATCTCCGGGCCTATTTTGACGCCGTGGAGCGGTACGCCGCCATGACGGCAGACGCCGTGGCCTCCGTGTGCCAAAAGCTCTGGCAGGAGAAAGGGGAGCGGGTGGTCCTGGTCTCCCTGGCCCGGGCTGGCACCTCCATCGGTGTGCTGTTGAAGCGGCATTTCCGGTTCCGCTATGGCGTGGATGTGCCCCATTACACCATCTCCATCATCCGGGGCCGGGGTATTGATGAAACGGCCATGGCGTATATTTTGGAGCGCCACCCGGCGGAAACCATCCAGTTTGTGGACGGCTGGACCGGAAAGGGGGCCATTCAGGCGGAGCTGTACCGGGCCGTCACCGCTTACAAAGGGGTAGACGGACGGCTGGCCGTACTGTCGGACCCGGCTGGGCTGACGGATTTGTGCGGCACCAAGGACGATTTCCTCATTGCCAGCTCTTGTCTCAATTCCACGGTCTCCGGCCTTCTCAGCCGGACGGTTTACCGGACTGACCTGATCGGGCCGGGAGAGTTCCACGGCGCAGTCTTTTATGAAGCGCTGCGGCCCAAGGATTTGACCTATCAGTTTATCGATGCCATTGCGGCCCATTTTTCCTTGGAGCAGCAGCCGGAACCGGACCCGGCGCCCAAATCCATCAGTGCTTTGGAAGAGGTGGAGCAGATTCGACAGGAATTTTCCATTTCGGACCGCAATCTGGTGAAACCCAGCATCGGAGAGACCACCCGTGTGCTGCTGCGCCGGGTACCGTGGAAAATCCTGGTGCACAGTCTGGACGACGAGGCCTATCTGGGCCATATTTACGCTTTGGCAAAGGAGAAAGGCGTGGAGCTGCGTGAGTATCCGCTGGTCAATTACCGGGCCTGCGGACTCATTCGGACCATGGCGGATCAATGAGTATGGAACCAATGCTGTTTGCCAGTGATCTGGACAATACGCTGCTCTTTTCCGTGTCCCACCGGCAGGCGGGAGACCGGTGTGTGGAGTGGCTCGACGGAAACGAGCAGGGATTTATGACGCCCGAAACCGTCTCCCTCCTGGAAACGGTCCAAGGGCTGACGCGGCTGATTCCGGTAACCACCCGTTCGGTGGCTCAATATCTGCGCATCCGGTTTCCGGTGACGCCCGATTATGCGGTGGCGGCCAACGGCGCGGTCCTGCTCCACCACGGACAGCCAGACGAGGAATGGGCGGCGGAGACCCAATCGCTGCTGTTGCCGTGGCTGAAAGAATTGGAGCGGATGGAATCGGTGATTCCCCAACGGCTGCCGGGCCGCCGTCTCCGCCGGATAGACGGGGCGTATCTGTTTCTGTCCTGCCCGAACCCGGAGGACGCCGCATACTGCCGCTCCTGTCTGACGGATACGACGCTGTCGGTGCAGACCACGGGACGGAAACTCTACCTGTTTCCGGCGCCAATCAACAAGGGGGCGGCGGTGGCGCGGCTGCGGCGGCGGTTCGGCTCATCCGGCGTCATCGGGGCGGGGGACAGCCCCATCGACGTGTCCATGCTGCGGGAATGCGACTGGGCCATTGCGCCCAAGGACGCCCTGGTGGAGGGGATGGAGCGGGACCGCGTGGCGGTCTGGGACGGCCAGGGCCGCTTCCCGGACTTTGTGCTGCAACAGGCTGCGGCCTTTGCGCGGGCCGGACAATAGGAGGAGAAAGCCCAAATGAATCCGTTTTTTAACCAATTTCAGGTGGTCCGCCTGGAAACGGCCCAACATCCGGTGGAGGAATTTTTCCAGCGCCCGGGCCGGTATTCCAATTTTCAAAAAGAGACGTTTTTTCTGCGGTGGACAGCGGGGCAGGACTTTAACGCATGGGCGTCCCTGTGCCGTTCCTGGCAAAATGACCGGTCCGGCTACGTCTATGCCGAACAGCTCAACCGTCTGGATACGACGGCGGCGGAACGGTACCGGGAGCGGTACAGCCAGGGGAAGTGCAATCCGTCTTTCCGCTTTCAGAATCTCCTCTGGGAGGAGACGTTTACCGGCACCCTACAGGAAATTCTGGACCTGTTCCGGCGAGTGCGGAATTGCACAGAGGATTCCATTCTGCGGAATTTCGCCGTAAAGCTGCTCTATTGGATTGACTGCTATTTCCCTAAATTGTTTGTGGAAACCACAAAATTGACCCGATTTCCCAAATTTGTGTGCAGCGGCACCGTGGGAACGGCGGAATATCTCTTTTTGTACCTGCTCTACCGGCTGGGCTGTGATGTGCTGTACGTGGGGAAAGAACAGGACGCCTCGGTGCAATCGGCGGAATTGCTGGCCCTGTCCCAACGGGTGGAGCAGACGCCGGTACTGCCCCGGCAGCAGACCGCGGCGGAGACGGCCCGGACAGAACCGGTGATGGTCCAACAGCGGCCCACCCTGTCCCGTGCGTCACTGCAGCGGGCAGACCGGGTGGCAACCGCCCCGGCGGTGGTCCCTGTGCAGACCCAGCCCCGTCCGTCCCTGTCCCGCGCATCGTTGCAGCGGCCCGACCGGGCCGCGCCGCCGGTACAGCAGCCTGCCCCGCAGCCGGTACGGCAGACCGCGCCGCAGACGGGTGCACAGCGGCAGCCTATGGAGTTTGAGGAGCTGGCCCGTTTTGCGTCCTCGGTGGTCATGCTGAAGGTGTTTGACCAGAACAAGGAGTGTGTCAAATCCGGTTCCGGCATCATCATCAGCGACCAGGGATACATATTGACCAATTTTCATGTGGTGGCCGGCGGCGCCTACTACGGCATTGTGCTGGAGGAAGAGTCGGACGTCTTCTACACCGATGAGCTGATTAAATACCATCCCGAACGGGACCTGGCGATTCTGCGGTCCGACAAGCGGCGGCCTCCCATTCCTATTTTGGACCCGTCGGAACGGCTGGTACGGGGCCAAAAGGTGGTGGCCATCGGCAGCCCCTTGGGCCTGTTCAACACCATATCCGATGGCATCGTGTCCGGCTTCCGGGAGCTGCGGGAGACCTCCATGGTGCAGTTTACCGCGCCGGTTTCGCCGGGCAGCAGCGGCGGCGCGCTGCTGGACCTGTACGGACGGTTGGTTGGCGTCATTACCGCCGGATTTGACGATGGTCAAAACCTGAATCTGGCGGTGGACCATACCACCATCCGGCAGTTCCTCGGCAATCTCTTATAGGAAAAAGGACCGTCTCCCAGGGATGGGAGACGGTCTTTGTTATTCCTGCCGCAGCCGTTCCACCACGGTGGAGCGGGACGCCCGGCGATAGCTGACCAGGGGCAGCAGAACACCCAGCAGCAAAAACACCGGCAGCAGGGCCACAATGGGCAGAATGGTAAAATGGTAGGTGAAGAACCAGAACATCCGCGAGATGGCCCCAGCCAGCAGGGGAGCCGTGACTACAGTCAGTGCCAGCGAAAGGAGCAGGGACCCCAGCGTGTAGAGCAGGCCCTCCAGAATCAGCATTCGTTTGAGCTGTGGACCAGTCATACCGATGGATTGGAGCACCGCAAATTCCCGGCGGCGGACGGTGATGCCCGTCAGAATGGCATTAAAGAAGTTCAGCACACCCACCAGACCCACAATAAAGCTCAGCGTACCGCCCAACAGGGCAAACATATTGCGGAAGCTCTCAAACTCCCCGGCATAGGTGGCCTTGCTCTCGTAGTCGAACTGGGGATTCTCGTTTTCCGTGTAGTCCGCCAGGAAGGATTCCATGGACGCGGTGGCTTCGTCGCTCTCCATGTCGAAGGTGTAGTACATCACCGCGTCGGTGCCGCTGTCCCGGCAGAAGGTCTCGGAGCCCATGATAAATTCGTCCGCACCGTAGTATCGGTAGCTCAGGGCGGAGGGGACCGTCACCAGCGCGGCAACGGTGTAGTCCACATCCCGGTATTCTGCCACCCGGCTGCCCCAGTTGGTGACCTCAGGGGCAGGAATGTTCTCCCAGTCGCCGTAGATCTCGCCGGTGTCAAGATTGTAATATTCCTCCCGCTCCACATAGCGGATGGTCACCGTATCGCCCAGCCGGGCCCAATGGCTGTCCATTTCCGCTTGGCCGTAGTCATCCTCGGAGTATACGGCGGCAATGGCGTTGCTGCCCGGTTCATACAGGGCCGACAGATCGCCCTCCAGTACCGTCAGGTAGTCCAGCGCGAAGGGGTCCATGCCGTAGAGCTGTACCCGGTCCAGCAGACGGCCGTCCGGCAGCCGCTCCATGGAGGCAATCCGCAGGTCCAGCGTCTCGGGCGAATCGTATTTGCTCCAGACGGAGCGGTAATACTCCTCGGTGACAAACTCCACTGCATCAAAGGTTTTGCCGTAGATTTTACCCCCGGCTTCCATGCCGCCCTGGGCGTCGATGGTGTCCATGACCGATTGGGGAACGGCCATGTCAGCGTTGAACGTATCGCCGCCGGTCTGGAACTGGCCCGCGTCGGCCACAATAAAGTCGCTGGCCGTAAACTGTGCGATATACTTGTTCATATCAAAGCCGTTGGTAAAGGTCACCGCCAGATGGAGCAGTACCACGGCCAGCGACAGTGACAGAATGGTGATGGTGGTCTTGCCCCGGCTGCGGCCCAGATTGGCCCAGGCCATGGAGAAGAGGGACACGCGCTTTTTCTCCCGGCGTTCCCGGCGGCGGGCTACTTTACCTTCGGTGTAACGGACGGCTTCCACCGGGGAGACCTTGCCCGCCATCCGGCCGGGACGGCGGCAGGAAATCAGCACGGTCATCAGGGCAAAGGCCGCTGAGCCCACAAAAATCCAGGGGCTTACGGATACCACCGGGACAATACCGTTGAGATTGCCCGCCACCACCGGCGTCAGCACGCTGCCCAGCAGCCAGCCCAGCACCAGGCCCACGGGAATGCCGACCACGCTGAGGGACAACGCCTGGATACGGATAATGCGCCGCAGCTGCCGGGGGGTGGTGCCGATGGTTTTCAGCAGGCCGTAAAAGCGAATATCACCCGCCACGGAAATCTGAAAGACGTTATAGATAATCAGATATCCCGTCAGCAGAATCAGCACCAGAACGGCGATAATCCCCAACAGGGTGATGGGGTCCATACTGCTGGAGAGCTGCGCACCGGTATATCCCCAGTTGATGCCAATATTGATGTAGGTTTCGCCGGGGGTGTCGGATTGATAGCCATGGTTTTCCAAAATCTGCAACAGGTCCCGCTCGATGTGGCGGGAGCCACTTTTGAGCATAACATTCATGGTGTAATTGCCGGTCATCCCGTCATTAGCCGGCGGCGTCACGCCCACTTCATCCAGCACGGCTTCCACACGGCTCTGGGGCACAAGAATATGATTGGCAATGATGACATCGTCATACTCCCACCAACCGCAGAGGGTGAAGGTCTGGGTGGTCTCGTGGCCGTCCACAAAAAACGTCACGGTAAATTCCGCGCCCAGTTTCGGCTCTACGCCCAGCAGCTCCAGAACATGGAGGTCGGTGGCGGCTTCGTCGGTGCCCTCCTGGGGCAGACGCCCTTCCACCGGGTCGCAGTACATCCAATGGGCCGTATTGGCGTCACAATAGCTTATTTCCACATGGGATTTATTGAACGGAACCTCCGAGGGCATCCCAAGGAATTGCCGCATGCCCCGTTGGGCAATGAGAGGGTCGTCCTGCAACGCCGTGTACTGTTCTTCTGTCAAATCTTTAAAGGTGCCGTGACTCCAGCCGCCGGCCTGCCGGAAGTTGGACTGCTGGAATCCCTCGTTGATGGACAGGGCAATGGTAAACAGAGACGTAAACAGCACCGCTGTCAGGGCAATGGCCAGAATGGCCACCAGATTGCGGGCCCGGTTGGCTGCCAGGGTCCGAAAGCTGAGACGGCGAATACATTTGCCGTTGGCAACACGCATTTCGGCACCTCCTCAGCCCGTGACAATGCGCCCATCCTCAATGCGGATGATGCGGTCAGCCAGCTGGGCAATTTCTTCATTGTGGGTAATCATCACCATGGTCTGGGCAAATCGCTGCCCCGTCACCTTCATCAAACTCAAAACATCCTGGCTGGTTTTGCTGTCCAGATTACCCGTCGGCTCGTCGGCCAACACAATGGCCGGTTTGGTAGCCAGAGCACGGGCAATGGCTACCCGCTGCTGCTGGCCGCCGGAGAGCTGACTGGGCAGGCTGCGGAGCTTCGATTCCAGACCCAGGGTGTCAATGACAGCCCGGACATAGTCCTCATCCACCCGGTTGCCGTCCAGCTGAATGGGCAGGATGATGTTTTCCCAAACGCTGAGCACCGGCACCAGATTGTAGGACTGAAACACAAAGCCGATTTTCCGGCGGCGGAAAATGGTCAGCGCCTCGTCTTTCAGGGAAAAGAGGTCCTTTCCGTCCACGGTGACGGAGCCAGATGTGGGCCGGTCCAGACCGCCCAGCATATGCAGCAGCGTGGACTTGCCGGAACCGGAGGTACCTACGATTGCCACAAATTCCCCCGGCTCCACCGCCAGATCGACGCCGTCCAGGGCGCGGACCTGGGTTTCTCCGTCGCCGTAGTATTTTTTCAGATTGGTTGTCTGTAAGATTGCCATGGAATACTCCCTCCATACAAAAGTCTGCGTCTGTCCTTGGACAAGATAGAGCATACCACATCAATCTTTCCAGGTCCTTTCGAGAAGATGACAGTTTTGAAAGATTTCCCCCAAAGACGGTCCAGGCATTATTGGGACGGCGCTCCCACCGGCACGCAGACCAGCAGACGGAACACGTCCTTCTGGCATCCGGCTTCCAGGGTGTCGCCGTAGCGCCGGGCGATTTCGCCCATACCGGGCAGACCGAAGCCGTGAGCGGCCTTGTCGGATTTGGTGGTGGAAAGGTCCGCCGGCACCGGTCCGGAAACGGAATTTTCCACCTGGAGCATCCATAACCCTTTTTCCACCCGGCAGCGCAGATGTACCCAGGGGGACGGGCAGCCCTGGGCCCCCTCCCGGGCGTTGTCCATGGCGTTGCCCAGCAGGGCGCACAGGTCCGTATCAGCCACCGGCAGCGCGGCGGGCAGGGAAACGGAGAACTCCGCCGGGATTCCGGCCCGCTTCAACTCTGCCGATTTGGCCGACAGCACCACATTGGCAATCTCGTTGTCACAGAAGCACGTGGTCCCCTGGAGCGCATCCTGGCGGCTCAGCTGTGCGGCATAAGATTTGGCGGCTTCCACGTCCTCACGCTCCAGCAGACCCAGCAGGGCCGTCAAATGGTTGCGCAGGTCGTGGCGCAGCTGTCGGACCTGCCGTTCCTGCTGCTGTAATCCCTGGTAATAGATCTCCCGCAAAGATGCCAGACGGCGGGACTGTTCCAACGCTTCGTGTTGGGCCAGAACAAGGATTGCCGCCAGCAGGGCGGCGGAGGTCAGCAGCACCACCGGCAGCACCACCAGCCCCATGGTCAACGACAGCCGGAGCACCGCTGCGGAATCGTACCGGCCACCCGTCAGCAGCACCACCGCCGCCAGAGAACACAGGGGCATGGCGGCCAGTCCCAGGACCAGCTTCCACAGCCGGGGAGACAGGGAGACGGGCTCTCTGGGCAGCCTGGGGAGGAAAACCAAATACACCGCCCCCAACAGGAGCGGGCGCAGCAAAATGGCGGCCAGCTTTCCCCAGCGTGCCACAGCGAAACAATCCAACACATAGGTGTCCGCCAAGGCGCTGACCGACATAATGAGACAGAACAGAATTATAGCCATAGACCAAACCCCGTATGTGTCAAAAAACACATACGGGGCAGGGATTCAAATCAGATTACCCGACAGCAGTTCGGCCAGCTGAACAGACAGCTGCTTGTAATCCACATCTTTTTTACGGCAGAGGTCCAGAATCACACCGGTCATGCCGCAGGCGTAAAACCGCAGCACCATGGTCCAATCGGCGTGGCTAAACTTCCAGTCGGGCTTCCGGGCTATGATAAACTGTTGAATGCAGGTGCTCATGGCGGTGACGAAAAATGATTCCACCTGCTCCCGTTTCTGGGAGTTCAGCAGTCGCAGCAGCACATCACCGTACGATTGGTATTATACCCAATGGAGCGCGGTTTGTCCAGAGCGCCCCCGATGTGCTGCGGGGAGAAACCGGGCAGGGGAGCGGTGCGGTCCCAAAACGGTCAAACCTGCAAAAAAATAGAAAAAATTCCGAATTTAGCCGCCCCGGCGCGGAATTGCCCATTGCATTCCCGTTGCGGCTGTGCTATACTCACGGCGAACAATATTGCAGAATAGGACTCTGTGCGTCAAGTGTTCCGTGGATGGGGAGTTGCCACAGAAACGAAAAGCTCGTCTTACGATGCGGAGTCCGCACCCGTTGCAACATACAGATGAAACCATACATCTCGATTGTGAAGGGGGAGTACAGCCATTTCAGGATGGCTGTGCGGTATTGTCGATTCCAACGGCTCACTCACATCGGGATGCTTTTTTATGTCTTGCCTCGCGTCCCGAAAAGAAAAAAAGGAGGAACACGAGCATGATGGATCAGGACAAGATCAGAGAAGGCGTCCGGCTGCTGCTGGAGGGCATCGGCGAGGATGTGAACCGGGAGGGTCTGCTGGAGACGCCGGACCGTATTGCCAGAATGTGCGAACAGATTTTCGGTGGTCTCTACGAGGACCCTGGGGCCCATCTGGCCAAACAGTTCCAGGCGGTCAATAATAATATGGTGCTGGAAAAGGATATTCTCTTTTACTCCGTCTGTGAGCACCACCTGCTGCCTTTTTACGGCAAAGCCCATGTGGCCTATATCCCCGACGGCCGGGTGGCGGGACTGAGCAAGCTGGCCCGGACCGTGGAGGTCTTTGCCCGGCGGCCCCAGATACAGGAGAATATGACAGCCCAGATTGCCGATGCATTGGAGCAGCATTTGCACCCCAAGGGCGTTATGGTCATGCTGGAAGCGGAGCATATGTGCATGACCATGCGGGGCGTCCAGAAGCCCGGCAGTAAGACCGTCACCACCATTGTCCGCGGTGTCTTTGCCGAGGACCTGTCCTTGCAGCAGACCTTTTTGCAGATGGTGAAATAAGATGGACACCATGAAACGACTGGAGGCCGTCCGCTGTCATCCGATTTTTCAGCGGGAGTACGGGCAGCTGTGGGCGGCGGAGGCAGACCGGCAATTCTGCCGCCACTCCATGGAACATCTGCTGGATGTGGCCCGGATTTTGTATATTCTGGGGCTGGAGGACGGCGCAGACCTGTCGAAAGAGGTCCTATACGCCGCCGCCCTGCTCCACGATGTGGGCCGTCAGGAGCAGAGCACGACGGGCACGCCCCATGAGATTGCCGGAGCCCGTTTGGCCGGGGAGATTCTCCGGGACTGCGGCTTTTCCGAGACGGAGACGGCGGCCATTCAGCAGGCGATTCTGTCCCACCGGAAGACAGGGGCGGAGGATTGGCTGTGCCGCAGTCTGTACCGGGCCGACAAGGCTTCCCGGGCCTGCTACGCCTGTTCGGCGGAGGCGGACTGCAACTGGCCGCCGGAAAAGAAAAATCTGCAAATTCTCTATTGAATATTGAATCACGAGGAGTTTCGTTATGATCATTGGAAACCGTACCTTTGCGGACCATGGAAAGACGTACATCATGGGCATTCTGAATGTGACGCCCGATTCCTTTTCCGACGGCGGCAAGTTCGACCGTCTGGACGCGGCCCTGCGCCATGCGGAGGAGATGGTGGCCGACGGCGCGGATATCATCGACATCGGCGGCGAGTCCACCCGGCCGGGCCACACGGTGATTCCCGACCAGGAGGAGATTGACCGGGTGGTACCGATTATCGAAGCCGTCAAAGCCCGGCTGGATGTGCCTGTGTCCATCGATACCTATAAGGGCGCTGTCACTGCGGCGGCCCTGGCGGCGGGGGCCGATCTGGTCAATGATATTTGGGGCTTCCGCCATGACCCCAAGGTGGCAGAGCTGACAGCCCAATACGGTGCCGCCTGCTGCCTGATGCACAACCGCCGGGAAGCGATCTATGACGACTTTTTGGAGGACTTGGTCCGGGACCTGGAGGGCTCCGTGGCCATTGCGGAGGCCGCCGGCGTGGCTCGGGAGAAAATCATGGTGGACCCCGGCGTGGGCTTTGCCAAAACCTATGAGCAAAACCTGCTGTGCATTCGCCGGTTGGAGCGGCTGCATCAGTTAAATCTGCCCATTCTCCTGGGAACCTCCCGGAAATCGGTTATTGGCCTGACTTTGGACCTGCCCGCCGATCAGCGGGTGGAGGGAACGCTGGTCACGACGGTTATGGCGGTGCTCCAGGACTGCGCCTTTGTGCGGGTCCACGACGTCAAGGAAAACCGCCGGGCCATTACCATGACCGAGGCCATTCTGGGCCGGTAAGGAGGAACCCATGGATAAGATCACCATTCAAAAGCTGGAAGTTTTCGCCCATCACGGTGTGTTTCCCGAAGAAAACGTCCTGGGGCAGAAATTTGTGTTCAATCTCACCCTGTACCTCAGCACCCGGAAGGCTGGATGCACTGACGATTTGACGGCCTCTCTTCACTATGGCGAGGTGAGTCACTTTGTCCAGAAGTATGTCCAGGAGCATACCTGGAAGCTGCTGGAGAGTGTAGTGGAGCAGCTGGCCCGTGCGCTGCTGCTGGAATATCCCCTGCTGGAGCAGGTGGACGTGGAGGTGGAAAAGCCCTGGGCCCCCATCGGCCTGCCCCTCCAAACGGTCTCGGTGGCCATCCACCGGGGCTGGCACACGGCCTATGTGGCCCTGGGCTCCAATCTGGGGGACAAGCGGGCCTATTTGGATGGTGCGGTGGCCCAGCTCAATGAGCGGGAGGACTGCCAGGTGGTCCGGGTGTCGGATTACCTGGTGACGGCTCCCTACGGCGGCGTGGAGCAGGACGATTTCCTGAACGGCGCCCTGGAGCTGCGGACGCTGCTGGAGCCGGAGGAGCTGCTGGGCTGTCTCCATGAGATTGAAGCGGCGGCCAACCGGCAGCGTACCATTCACTGGGGCCCCCGGACCCTGGACCTGGATATTCTGCTTTACGACGACCGGGTGTTGGATAGCCCGGCGCTGCAAATCCCCCATAAGGAGATGCACCTGCGGGACTTTGTTCTGGAGCCCATGGCGCAGATTGCACCGTGGCAGCGTCACCCGGTGACGGGAAAGACCGTGGAGACCATGCTGGCGGAGCTGCGGAACGGATAAAAGAAACGCAGAAAAAATCCCGTTGGGGTTTACAGCGGGGCCGGAATGTGATAGGATGGTCTCAGAGAATTGAATACCAGATCCGGCTTTTGTGGCAATGTGCGCGACCCTGTCCACGGACAGGACACGCATCCTTGTACTGAACAAGGGAATCGGGTGAAAATCCCGGACAGGCGCCGTACCGGAACCTCGGACGAAAGTCCGGGCGGAGGACGGATGCCTAGCTGTGATGGCGGAGGATGTCTCTTTTCTGCGAAAGCAGGTCACTGGCGGCGCGACCGCTGGGAAGGCGAGGGATATCCATTGGCAGGACGAACTGCCTGAACGCTTCAGTCAGAAGACCTACTAGGAGCTCCATCCCCATTTGGGGACTGCTCTGAAACGACGCCAAAGGGAGCGATGCAGCGGCATCAGCTCCGGTATTCCAGAATGGAAACAACAAAAGCGGACGTGGCTACGTCCGCTTTTTTGCGGCCTTCGGGAGCGGGGACCAACCGGTCCCTGTCTTGCCTGACTTCCGAAGGGCCGCGAGAGCGGGCAGCGGTATTCCGTATCTCTGGACGGTCGGGATTCTTGGGACGAGGCAGGCCCAGGCGTCCCCCGTCCCCGTGATATCCCCCTCTTTTCCACGGTCCGGCGGAACAAACGGTTTATGCCATGCCGTTGTCCCACCGGACCAAGCACGACCAAACGCAAGGACCGCCGCGGAATTGTCCGCGGCGGTCCTTGCTGCAATCGATGAAATGAACTTATAGAAACATCATATAAAAATGATGAGAAACTTCTGTGGAGAATCTCCGGCCCCCTGGGGCGGCGGGACCGGACAAAAAGAAAAGCCAGGGCATTCGTCCCCGAATCCCTGGTCCTTACTTTTCGCTGTTGTAGGAACAATCGTCATCGTTACCGAAGATCAGATCATCGATATCGGGAATGTTGTGATACATCATGCTGCATCCTCCTTTCGTATCTTTATTTGCTACTCATTATACTTGTGTTTTGTGAAAAAACAACGAATGAATCGTGAACAATTTGTTAAAATTGCGAAAAGTGGGAGCTGTGCAAATCACAGCTCCCACAAAATGTCAGATTGCTTTCACATAGCAGCCGCAGGCCAGGGCGCCGTAACCGATGTGGCAGGCGACGCTGAGGCTCAGGGGGTCCATCTGGAAGTCCACACCGGGGAAAGCGGCTTCCAGTTCCGCTTTCCAGTCCAGGGCCTCCTCCAGATTGCCGGAATAAGCGATGCCAAAGCCCATGCGGCCTTGGGCCAAAGGCTCCGCGAAACGATTTTTCAGGTCCTTTTGGATGGCCTCAATCATGGTCCGGCGGGCGGCCTTTTTGCCGCGCACCTTGGCATAGGCGTCCAGCTTTTCGCCCTGGATTTGCAGGACGGGCTTGAGATTGAGGACTGTGCCGATGGCGGCGGCGGCAGGGGTGATGCGGCCGCCCTTTTTCAGATATTTGAGCGTTTCCAGACTGATGTAAATGCTGGCCTGGAGCTTTTGTTCTTCCAGAATTGTACGGATTTCCTCGGCGCTGTGTCCGGCTTCCGCCAGGGCCATGGCGTCGCGCACGGATTGGCGCTGCGTGACGGAGATCCGTTGGTTGTCCACCACCACCACGCGGCCGTTGTAGTCATCGGCCAGCATCCGGGCCGACTGGCAAGAGCTGCTGAGACCGCTGGACATGGGAATGTGCAGAACCGATTCATACTCCTGCAACAACTGGTCCCACAGCTGGGTCACGTCGCCCAGAGAGGGCTGGGAGGTGGAAATATCGGCGTCCTGTAAGAGCCGTTCGTAAAAAGCCTCCTGGGTCAATGTGATGTCTTCGAAATAGAGGGTATCATCGATAAAAAAGGGCATGGGCAGCACGGAAATACCCAGTTGTTTGGCTTCGGTCTGGGTGATGCCGCTGTTGCTGTCGGTGACGATGGCGATCCGTTTCATGAGACGTCCTTTCTGGCGTGACGCGGCCAATGGCGGGTCACAGCGTGGATAGTATCGAATAGTATAGCGCCTTTTCCCCAAAAAGGCAACGGAAAAAATGGAACATTGTTGAAAAAGCTGCAAGAAAAGGGAATTGAAACCGTTCCTTTATGGCACATGATGGAGACAAAAAGAAGAGCATCTGCGAAAAACGCAGATGCTCTTGGCGGAGTGGGAGGGATTTGAACCCTCGCGCGCTGTTTAGACGCCTACTCCCTTAGCAGGGGAGCCCCTTCGGCCTCTTGGGTACCACTCCATGGCCGGTCAGAACCTCGGAAAGAATGGCGGAGAGAGTGGGATTCGAACCCACGGCTCATTGCTGAGTCACTGGTTTTCAAGACCAGCTCCTTAAACCGCTCGGACATCTCTCCAGAACAGTTCCTTACAAGATACGCAAATTATATTACCAGAAGAGTACCGGTTTGTCAACCCCTGAACCGTAAAAAATTTTTGCCTCATACGGCCAGGATTGATTTTTGCCGAATTGGTGGTATACTTACACTAACCATAAATTTCATAATTGGAAAGGTTCTGTTCGCATGACGAAAATTGATATCTACTCCGGCTTCCTGGGAGCCGGTAAGACCACCCTGATCAAGAAGATGATCCAGGAGGCTTACAAAGGCGAAAAGTTGGTACTCATTGAAAATGAGTTCGGTGAAATCGGCATTGACGGCGGCTTTTTAAAGGAAGCCGGTATCGAAATCACTGAGATGAATTCCGGCTGCATCTGCTGTAGTTTGGTGGGCGACTTCGGCAAGGCCCTCAACCAGGTTTTGGAGCAGTACAACCCCGACCGCATTATTATCGAACCCTCCGGTGTGGGCAAGCTGTCTGACGTCATCGCTGCTGTCAAGCGGGTGCTCCGTCCCGGCGTGGAGCTGGGCAGCGCCGTGGCCGTGGCCGATGCCACCAAGTGCCGCATGTATATGAAGAACTTCGGTGAGTTCTATAACAACCAGATTGAAACGGCCCAGACCATTTTCCTCAGCCGTATCGATATGGTCAGCGAGGAGAAGCTCCATCAGGCTGTGGAGATGATCCGCACCCGCAATGACCATGCCACCATTGTCACCACCCCCTGGCAGCAGCTCACCGGTGAACAGCTCCGCGCCGCCATGGAGCAGGAGAATACCCTGGCTCAGGAGTTGGAGCACCTGGAGCACGACCACGAGCACCATCATCACGAACATGACCACGACGAGCATTGTGGCTGCGGCTGCCACGACCATGAGCATGAGCACCATCATGACCACGATCATGACCATGAGCACCACCATGACCATGGTCCCGACTGCACCTGTGGCTGCCATGATCACGACCACGACCAGGAGCACCATCATGAGCATGAGCACGACGAGCACTGTGATTGCGGCTGTCATGACCATCACCATCACCACGCCGACGAGGTCTTTACTTCCTGGGGTGTGGAGACGCCCAAAAAGTTTACCAAGGTGGGCATTGCGGCCATGCTGGCGGCATTGGAGGATGAGTCCCTGTATGGCTTTGTCCTGCGGGCCAAGGGCTATGTGGAAGGCGAGGATGGCCAGTGGATTTACTTCGACTATGTCCCCGGTGATCCCGACATCCGCGACGGCAGCCCCGCCGTCACCGGCCGTCTCTGCGTCATTGGCTCTAAAATCAACGAGCAGGCGCTGAGCACCCTCTTCGGCGTGTAAGGGGGAGACCGCATGAAAACCGTTCCCGTCTACGCCTTTACGGGCTTTCTGGAGTCCGGCAAGACGAAATTCATTCAGGAAACTCTGGAAGATCCCCGGTTTAACAGCGGGGAGCGGACCCTTTTGATTGTCTGCGAAGAGGGCGAGGAGGAGTACGACTTTTCCACCTACCCCCACAAAAATGTGTGGAAAGAGGTGGTGGAGGAGTACGACGATCTGACACCGGAGAAGCTCCAGAGCTGGCAAAAGCAGTATAAGGCCCAGCGGGTGGTGGTGGAGCTCAACGGCATGCAGCCTGCCGGCGCGTTCTACGAAAAGATGCCGGAAAACTGGGAAATTGCCCAGGAGGTATTCTTTGCCGACGCCCGTTCCATCCTCAATTTCAACGCCAACATGCGTTCTTTGGTGGTGGACAAGCTCCAGGGCTGTGAACTGGTGGTGTTCAACCGTATGGAGAAGGGCCAGGACGTCATGCCCTATCACAAGCTGGCCCGTGCCCTGAACCGCCGGGTGGACATTATTTACGATTACACCGACGGCACCACCCAATTCGATGAAATCGTGGACCCGCTGCCCTTTGATATCACCGCCGACACCATCGAAATCAACGACGACGATTATGCCATTTGGTATCGGGACATTGCCGAGGAGTCTCAGAAGTATGATGGCAAGAATGTCCGGTTTAAGGCCCAGGTGGCCAATCTGCGCCGGGGTGTCCAGGGCTGGTTTGCGCCGGGCCGTTTCGTCATGACCTGCTGTGTGGAGGATATCGAGTTTATGGCCATCCCCTGCAAGTATGACCGGTGCGAGGAACTGACCATGCGCAGTTGGGTGTGGGTGACGGCCCATGTGGAATCCAAGGCCCACAATCTGTATCACGGCGAGGTGGGCCCGGTTCTGACGGCTCTGTCCGTGGAACCGGCTGACGCCGCCGAGCCGGATGTCTGCACGTTCTGAGCAACAGAAAGGCCCTGACTGCCACCCCTATGGGGTGGAGCCAGGGCCTTTGCGGCAGATGCCGCAGGGGATGCCGCTATCTGCGGATGGCGGTTTGGGACGCGAGAGGATGTTTTGCCCGCTGCGGCGAGCGACCGGGGCGCTGTCCCTGGAATCTGTAATTTTTTGGAAAGAGATACTCCCCAAAAAACTAGAGCATTTCGTTTCCATAGACACCGAACGAAGCAAAGACCGCCTGCGCACAGTCGGCGTACTGGTTCCCAGCTTCCTCCCGGACGGAGAAAATCAGCGTATAGAAGTAACTGCCGTCCTCCACCACCGACGCCTGGGAGACATAGTTCCCCTCATCGGAGGCCGACACCCAGGCAAAGCGGTATTCCGGCAGACCAAACCGTTCGGTCTCCACAATGTCCAGGTCGGCGGCGTCGAAGCCGGACACCATGCGGATGGCTGCCTCCTTGTCTGATGCCGTCAGCACCTCACTGTAAATCTCGTAATCCCCATCCTCCTGTACATAGAGATTGCCGCCGTCCACACCGCTGACGGGCTGTGCCACATCATCGGGAACGCCGAAGGTGATGAGATACGGCTGTTCCACGGCGGCGGAGACGGTGACCGTCGGATCGTCCACCGTCTCCCATGTCACCGGCGCGCTGCACCCGCTCAGCAGCGGAACCAGCGCCAAGGCCAGAAGCCAACGATATTTCATTTCATACCACCCCATTTTTGAAAGGAGGAACTCCATGGAGCTCCTGTACAAGCTGTTGTTTGCCTATCTGCTCCTAATCAATGCGGTGGGATTGGGGATTATGTGTGCCGACAAGCAGTTTGCCAAAAAAAATCACCGGCGCGTGCCGGAGGCCCGTCTGATGACCATTGCGGCCATCGGCGGCAGTGTGGGCAGTATTTTGGGAATGTATTTGTTCCGCCATAAGACACGGCACCCCAAGTTTTATATTGGTTTGCCGTTGATTCTGCTGGCCCAGTTGTCCCTGGTATTGGCGGCTGTGTGGTATTTCGGCCTTCGTCCGTAAATACTGCATACAGTAAGCGATAAAAGTTTACTCGATTTTTTCAAAAATCGCGGGGGTCCAAGGGGCAGAGCCCCCGGTTGTCCCGCGCACGGGGCGAAATACCCGCCCGTCGCAACGGGGCGAAATCCCCAACGCGTTCTCAGCGCCATCCGCAGATGGCGCAATCTCTCGGCCAACGGCCAAGAACCCCGGACCCGCCCTTATGGGTGGTATCCGGGGTTCTTCTGCACAGAACGACCTGTTATTTCTTTTTCAGGGGCGTTTTATTGCCCTTTTCATCCACAATATACGTGTTATCCAGCTGTGCCACCAGATTCCGCTTGACGGCGGCAATGTATTCCCGGCGCAGCGCGTCCCGCTCCGCCGTTTCCTCCGGCGTCAAACCTTCTGCCTTGGCCTTACGGGCCAGCTCGTTGATGCGGTCAATTTTTTTCTGTTCCATACTTGTTACACATACCGGCGAATGAGAATGCCGGTCCTTCCTTTCTTGGTGGTGCCCAAAACCTGGGCCAGTTCCAGTTTTCCCAAACCCCGAACGGAAATCACATCGCCCTCCGATACTGTCCGGTCGGGCTTGGTGCAGGGCAGGGCGTTGAGGGACGCTTTCCCGCTTTCGATGCAGGCCGACGCCTTGCCGCGGCTCAGGCCAAAGCCCGATGACACCACGGCGTCCAGCCGCAGCGTGGATACAGTGTCCCGAATTTCCCGGACAGCCTGTACCGGCGGTTCCAGCGCGTCCAGGGCCAATTCCGTCAGATGCAGCTTGGTCCGTCCGGCAGACGTGAGATTCTGCATCACATAGGGCAGAATTTCACGGGTCACCAGAAAGTCGCATCGGCCCGGCTGTACATACAGGTCGCCAACGGTTTCCCGCTTGATGCCGCTGCCCATAAGCGCCCCCAGGACGTCCCGATGGGTCACTTCGTCTTTTTCATAAAAGGTAGCCCGGACGGCGCAGATGGGGCCGTCATCGCTGTGAAACCAGTCCGCCGGTTCCAGATACTCCGGCAAATAGCAGCAGACCGCCCGCTCGGCCCCGTCGCAGCCGCCGAAAAAGTGCAGGGGCAGATGGGGCAGAAGCCGCTGGACCAAAACCTGCTCCCGCGCCGTTAAAAAACAGCTGGCTGCCGGAATGCATCGCTGTTCCGCAGCCGTCATCCGGTCGTAAACACGGGCCAATAAGATTTTATCCTCGTCGCTCTCGGCCAGTTTGGCAATGGCGGTCTGCTTGTCCATAGGGTTCCTCCGTGGTTGGTGTTCCAATGCAATATACCATGACGGCAATGCCGGAATGGTATAACGCCAAGTTTTTCGGTTGCCCCGTCAGGGGCGAGAAAAACGGCAATTGAAATCTGGTATAATAGCCGCTCTGGGGCTATTATACCACAGGTCAATCGTCTTGCCTATGGCGTTTTTTGCAGTCCCGGCAGTAGCCATACAGCTCCAGCCGGTGGTTGGTGATGGAAAAGCCGTCCATTTCCAGCTCAACCGGCTGCAAGGGACAGCGGGGCAGCTGTACCTGCTTATGACAGCCCATGCAAATGGCATAGTGGGCGTGATCGTGACGGCGCAGCGCATAAAGGGCTGTGTCCTCACCCATGATGGTGGTTTTTGTGACCATCTGGTGTTCTTCAAAAGCCGTCAGCACCCGGTATACGGTGGACAAGGCCAGCCCTTGCCCCTCCAGACGGCTGTAGATTTCCCGGACATCCAGGGGACGGTCAGCGGCGGCCAAAACATCATAAACCTGTTCCCTGGGCTTGGTCCGTTTCAGGCCTTGCGGCCATTGCAGCGATTCCATGGCGCCCTCCTTTACAACGCGATGGACAGACCATCCAGGGCTATGCCGCAGACGATGCCCACGGCCAGCAGCAGGCCGATGATCCGCAGATTGTCTTTCCAGTCCCGATTCATCCGCAGCAGCACCAGCAGACCCATACCCGCGCCCACCAACAGGCCCGCCATCATGGCGCCGAAGCTGAGAAGACCGTCCAGATACAGGGTGGTAATGGTCACGGAGGCGGCGCAGTTGGGAATCAGGCCCACAATGGCCGACAGCACCACCGTCAAAATGGAATTGCCCTGGAGCACGTTATAGAGAGTGTCTTCGCCCACTTCATGAAGCACGACTTCCAGAATAATGGAGATAATCAACAGAAACAGGCCGATGCTGATGGTGTGGCGCAGGGCCGATAGAAACAGATTGCCCTGGTGGCAATGACAGTGTTCATGCTCGCACAAATGGCCGATGTCCTCGGGCTGTTTCCGACGGCGGAGCAATAAATCCACCAGGAAACCAGCGGCAATGCCAATGGCAGCTTTCAAGGCCAAAATCTGCACCATTTTCACCGGCGGCGTCTGATAGGAGAGCAGCAGGGGCAACATTTCGTCGGAGGTGGACAGAAAGACGGCCAGCAGGGTGCCTACAGAGATAATGCGCCCGGCGTAGAGGTTGGCGGCTACGGTGGAAAAACCGCACTGGGGCAAAATGCCCACCAGTCCACCGGCCAGGGGGCCTAAGTTTCCGGCCTTGCGAACCCAGCGGCCGCTGTGGCCATGGAGCTTGTGTTCCAGAAATTCCATGGCCAGATAGGTGACATAGAGGAAGGGCAGCAGCGTCAGCGTATGTTCCAGGGCGTGTTCAATCATGTGCAGCATGGGGCAGTCTCCTTTTTTAACGCAAATGCTAATCATTTGCAACAACGGTGATAAGTATAGCACAACCGGCGGGAAAGTCAAGGGGTGGATCGCTTGATGTATGTTCTGAAGAAGTATGGTTATAAGATTGCTATCCTTTCGGGAGGTTTCACCTACTTTGGACAGTATTTGCAGAAGAAATACGGTGTTGATTATGTATATGCCAATGAACTTGAGATTGTAGACGGCAAGCTGACGGGGCGTTATTTGGGAGATGTGGTAGATGGAAAGCGTAAAGCGGAACTGCTGCGATTGATCGCTCAGGTAGAAAAAGTAGATATCGCTCAAACCATTGCTGTTGGGGATGGAGC
>DVJJ01000078.1 GCA_018716875.1 Candidatus Avoscillospira avistercoris | reverse complement strand
GTCCAATTCATCGGCACTTTCCACCAGGGAAACCAGCTTGCAGTGTTCTCTGCAAATCATCGCAAGGCGCTTCGTATTGGAGCTCATTGCATCACCGACTATGACCATTCCATCGCATAGCCCGGCTAGGGCTATGGCTTCTTTCTGCCGTTTTTCCGTCGCTCCACATATTGTATCAAATATTTCGGCATTTGTATACACTTTTTTTATAATTTCACAACAACTTTTCCATAGGGCCTCGGTGCTGGTGGTCTGAGACACCATGGTGACAGCCAATTCGGCCCGCCGGGGGTCCTCGTCCAGCCACGCCTGCAGCTCCCCGGCATTTTCAAACACCGCCGGGTGATCGCACCATCCGGCAATGGCCACGATTTCCGGATGGGTCCGGGTGCCGATGATAATCACCTGACGGCCCTGCTCCGTGGCCTTGCGGACAATTTCATGGATGCGCTTGACGAAGGGACAGGTGGCGTCCAGAATCGTGAGATTTCTGGCTTCCAGTTCCTCATAGACGGCCCGGCTGACGCCGTGGCTGCGGATGATGACAGCGCAGCCGTCCTCAATCTCCGAGACCTCGTCCACCTGCCGCACGCCCATTTCCGCGAATCGCTGCACCACATGGCGGTTATGGATGATGGGGCCCAGGGTCACGGCCCGCAGACCGTCTTTGGCCGCCTGCTCCACCATGGACACGGCCCGGTCCACGCCGAAGCAGAAGCCCGCCGTCTTGGCAAGATAGACCTTCATCCGACGCCCTCCCCCAGCTTATAAATGATATCCATCATCCGGTCGGTCTCGCTGCGCAGTTCTTCGGCTGTGGCCTTGCCCGTAGCGGTGACCACCTCGAAGGGCTCACCGATGACCAGGGCCATGGGGCTGAACGGAAAGCGTTTCCGTTTGATATACACCGGCAGAATGGGGCATTTGGCCCGGTTTGCCAGCATAACCGCGCCGGTCTTGCCCTCCAGAGGGCCGTCCTTGGCACGGGTGCCCTCGGGGTAGAGCAGCAGTTTTTTCCCGTCCTTGAGGGTTTTCAACGCCTCCTTGATGGCGTTGATATCGCCCTCCCCCCGCTTGACGCCGATGATGCCTGCCCAGTGGAGCAGTTTGCCCAGCAGGGGCGCTTCCAGCAGGGATTCCTTCGCCATAATGCGGAAAAATGGGCCTTGTTTCAGGCCGAAAATGGCCCACAGGGGGTCCGCCATACCGATGTGGTTGCTGCAAATGACACAGGCGCCCTCGGGGATATGCTCCCGGCCCGTGACCCGGAACACCGGATGGTAGAAAAACATACCGAAGCGGGCCAGACGCTCCAGAATGTGATACATGACTGCATTTGCTTTCATTGCTGCCCCAGCTTCTCCTTTATGATGGACTCCATGGCCGCCGCCGCCTGTTCAATGTCCAGGTCGGTGGTGTCCAGGTGGACGGCGTCCTTGGCCGGACGCAGGGGTGCAATCTTCCGGTTCTTGTCCTGCTCGTCCCTGGCGATCAGGTCTTGGAGCACCTTCTCGTACTGGACCTTCTCTCCCTTGGCCGTCAGCTCCTCAAAGCGGCGGCGGGCGCGCACCGCCGGGTCCGCCGTCAGGAAGATTTTTACGTCAGCCCCCGGCAGCACCACGGTGCCGATGTCCCGGCCGTCCATGACCACGTTGTGGGTCCGGGCCAGCTGGCGCTGCATATCCAAAAGATAGTCCCGGACCACCTTCTGGGCGGAAATCACCGATGCAATCTTGGACATCTCCGGCGTGCGGATTTCCTCGGTGACGTCCCGGCCATTGAGAATCATATGCTGGAGGCCGTCGGCGTCGTACTCAATTGCAATGTTCACATCGCCAATGAGGCGGGTGATACCGTCGGTGTCCTTGGGGCCGATGCCGTAAAAATCCATATGGTAGCCCACAGTCCGGTAGATGGCCCCGGTGTCCACATAGACAAAGCCCAAATCCTTAGCCACTCTCCGGGCCATGGTGCTTTTACCGCTGCCGGCGGGGCCGTCGATGGCGATGGCGTAGTTGCGTTTCGTTGTCATATCGTATCCTCCTTGCTGGTACCGGCGGCGGCCCGTCCTGCGGCGCGGCCGGTGGCCCAGGCAATCTGTAAATTAAAGCCGCCGGTATAGGCGTCCACGTCCAGCAGTTCCCCGGCCAGATACAGGCCGGAACACTTCTTCGATGCCATGGTCTTTGGGTCCACCTCCGACACCTTGACGCCGCCGGCGGTGACAATGGCCTCCTTGACGGGCCGTGCCCCGGTGACCGTGAGGGTAAACCGCTTCATGGTTTCCAGCAGCGCCCGCCGCTGCTGTTTGGTGACGGAATGGACCTTTTCCGCCGGGTGGATGCCCGTCCGGGCCACCACCACGGGAATCATGCTGCTGGGCAGCAAATCCCCCAGGGCGTTTTCAAAATCCCGGTTCTGATACTTCTCAAAATCCCGCAGAATGCGTTCATCCAGCTTTTTCTCGTCCAGCGCCGGTTTCAAATCGATTTCAATGGTATAGGAGTCCTTTTCCTTCCGATGGGCGCTGGCCGACAGAATCGTGGGGCCGGAAACGCCGAAATGGGTAAACAGCAGCTCTCCGAAATCCTCGAAGGCCACCTTCCCTTTCTGATTTTTCATACGGACGGCCACATTGCGCAGGCTCAATCCCATCATGGCCCGGCACTCGTCGGCTTCGGCCACCTCCAAAGGCACCAGGGAGCCGCGCGGCTCCACAATGGTATGGCCCACGGCGGCGGCCATGTCGTAACCGTCGCCGGTGGAGCCGGTCAGCGGATAGGAGCAGCCACCGGTACAGAGAATGACGCTGCGGGCTTCATACGTTCCCTGGTCGGTGACTACACCGGTCACCGCGCCGTCCGCCGTTTGCAGCGATTGGACGTGGGCCGTCACCACCCGGACGCCGGTACGCTTCAAGTATGCCCGCAGGGCGTCGATGACCGACGCGGCCTTGTCGCTTTCGGGAAATACCCGGTTGCCCCGCTCCACCTTGAGACGGCACCCCAATCCCTCAAAAAAGGCCATGACCTCCTCCGGCGGGAAGGCTTCCATGGCGCTGTAGAGAAAGCGGCTGTTACGGGGGACGTTCTGCAAAACCTCCTGGGGCGAGCAGCAGTTGGTGACGTTGCAGCGGCCCTTGCCGGTGATGTACAGTTTTTTGCCCAGCCGGTCGTTGTGCTCCAAAAGCACCACCCTGGCCCCCAATTCCGCCGCCGTACCGGCGGCCATCATCCCGGCGGCCCCGGCGCCCACCACCAGGACATCAGTTTTCCATTCGTTCATAGGCTTCGTACTCTTCCCAAATCTGTTCCAGCTCCTCATAGGTCCGGGATAGGTCGTTTTCATTCTTGCGGCCCACCGATACAATCAGGGCGTTGATAACGCTCATGGGCGCCACCAGGGAGTCCACGATGGACACCATATCGCTCTTTGCCAGCAGCACATGGGTGGACACCCGTGCGCCCGGCGCCTCCGGGGTGTCGGTGATGGCCACCACCGTGGCCCCGGCCTTGCGGCAAAAATCCATGGCCTTGATGGTGCGGCTGGAATACCGGGGAAAGCTGATGCTGATGACCACGTCCTGGGGGCCTACATGGACCAACTGCTCCAGCATTTCACTGATGGAATAGGGCTCCACCAGCCGCACATGGTGGAGCATATTGCGAAGGTGGAAATTGAGGAAGGTGGCTAAAGCCATGGAGGACCGGACGCCGATGATATAGATGGTCCGGGCGGACATCATCCGCTCCACCACCTGGTCGAACACCTGCCGGTCCAGCGCTTCCCCGGTCATCCGCAGCGTCTCCATGTCCGACTGGAGCACCATGGACACCACATCCTGATTGCCCAGCAAATCGTTGATGACGCCCATACGCTGCACCGACGTCAGCTTGTTGCGGACCATCTCCTGCATGGCCTTCTGCATGGCCGGGTAGCCGTTATAGCCCAGTTCCACGGCAAAGCGCACCACTGTGGACTCACTGACGCCCACAGTCTTGCCCAGACGGCTGGCCGTCATAAAAGCGGCCTTGTCGTAGGACTCCATGATGTATTCTGAAATTCGCCGCTGTCCCTTGGAAAAGGTGGGCAAATCCTTTTGAATTTTGGAAAGGATATCCGTTGCCATGTTGTACCATCCCCTTTCCGGATTACTTCTGTATTTTACTGTATGATACGGGGTTTCCCGAAAATTTGCAAGAAAAACTTCACAGCAGACTGTGAAGATACGATACCTCCTCGTCGGTCAGGTACCGCCACTGGCCCACAGGCAGCCGGTCCAGCCGCAGCTGTCCTTCACCAATACGCTTGAGCCGCGTCACATGGAGCCCCGCCAGTTCGCACATACGGCGGACCTGCCGGTTGCGGCCCTCGGTGATACCCACCTCCAGCATGGCCTGGTCCTCGTTGACCCGCCGCAGCACCACCCGTGCCGGATTCAGCGGGCGGCCATCCAGCTCCAGGGGCCCCCGCAGCTTGTCCTCGGCCCCGGCTTTGTAACCGGTGACCCAGCAGAGATAGATCTTTTCCACCTGTCCCGACGGGTGCATCAGCCGGTTGGCTAACGCGCCGTCGTTGGTCAGCAGCAGCAGCCCCTCGGAGTTCAAATCGAGCCGCCCCACAGGGTAGACCCGTTCCGGACAGTCCCGGACCAGCTCCGTCACGTCGCGCCGTCCCTGTTCGTCCTTGCAGGTGGTCACATACCCACGGGGTTTATGCAGCATGATGTACACGGGACGGGGCGCACGGCGCAAAACTGCGCCGTCCACCTCGATGACGTCGGTTTCCGTCACCTTGTCCCCCAATTGGGCCGTATTGCCGTTGACCCGGACCCGGCCCTCGGTGATCATCTGTTCAGCCTGCCGACGGGACGCGACGCCGTGGACCGACAGCACCTTTTGCAGTCGTTGTTCTTCCATATTGGATTCCTACCCTTTCAAAAGCCGCTCCAAAAAGGATTGCGGCTTGTCCGGCAGCACCGCCGCCGTGTCGTAGATCAGTTCCGTCCGGGCCAGAACGGCCTCCCCCACCCGGAGCTCCACCCAGCCCGCCGTATCTCCTGCCCGGACCGGCGCAAAGGCCATTCGGGGCAGACAGATGGTAACCGTGGGCGTTTCCTCCGGCAGCAGCGCACAGGACAAGTCGCCCCGAACGCGGCAGGTTACGGTTTCCGCCGTGCCGCCGACGATGGGGACGCTGCCCAGCAGCGTGCCGTCCGTCAGGGCCGTATGGGCCGTCAGACGGGAAAAACCGTCGTCCAGCAGCTTGCTGTGGTCGTTCCAATCGTCGGGGGCGTTGATGGTGACGGCAATGAGCCGCCGCCCCTGCCGTTCCGCCGCGCTGACCAGCAGTCGTCCGGCGGCCTTGGTAAAGCCGGTTTTGACACCCATGGCTCCCTCATACCGCCACAATAGCTTGTTGTGGTTGGTCAACTGCCGCTGGCCCACGGTATACGTTTTGGTGGAGACCACCTGCCGGAACACCTCGTTTTCCAAGGCCGCCGCCGCCAGCACCGCCAGGTCGTGGGCCGTTCCATAGTTGCCCTCGTCATCGAGACCGTTGGGATTGGCAAAATGGGTTTCCGTCAGCCCCAGTTCCGCGGCCTTTTCGTTCATCCGGTCCACAAAGTCCTCCACATTGCCGGACAGATGGAGGGCCAGAGCCACAGCGGCGTCGTTGCCCGAATGGAGCATAAGACCGTAGAGCAGCTGCTCCACGGTCAGCCGTTCCCCGGCCTTGAGATACAGGGAGGACCCCTCGATGCCCACGGCCTCGGGTGGAATGATTACGGTTTCCGAAAGCCGTCCCGACTCCGCCGCCAGCAGCCCCGTCATAATTTTCGTGGTGCTGGCAATGAGGCTTTTTTCGTGGCTGTTCTTCTCATAGAGGACCTGACCCGTGGCCGCGTCCATCAGAATGGCGCTATGGGCCGAAAGCGTACCCACGGCGGACGCCGTGGTGCTCAGCAAAAGGGCGGCGGACAGGAAAATTGCCGCCGCCCACTGCATCCGTTGTTTCATCGTTCATCACCGGTAACAGTATGCACCGCCGGAGATGGAGTATGCCTGTTAAAATTCGCCGGTCTCGTCGATGTCTTTCGGTTTTTTGTCCTTTTTCAGCAGTTCGGAAAGCTTGTCGGTGAGATCCGGCAGCAATTCAATGATACGGTCCAGAGAGGACGCCGCGGGAGCCACCACCGGCAGCATCCGCACCGATTCGCCCTTGATGACGATAAAGGACACGGGCTGAATGGTGACACCGGCGCCGGCGCCGCCGCCAAAGGGGTTGGTACCGTCGGCGGAGGTGTGCTTGGACACATAATCGCTGCCGCCGCTGGCAAATCCAAAGGACACCTTGGACACGGGGATAATGGTCACGCCGTCGGGCGTGGTAATGGGCTCACCGATGACGGAATTGGTATCCACCATGGAGCGGATTTTTTCCATATTGACGCCCATCATGTCGGAAAGAGGATGACTCATATTACTGCACCGCCTTTTTCTTATATTGTAGGAACACGGGAATCAGGCGGCACAGCGCCTGCAGGCCCAGCCACAATGCTGTGCCCACCCGCAGGGTGACACGCATCTCCAGCAGCAGCCGGAGGCGGTCGGAATGGTAATCGCAGAGCACCTCCGCCTGCCGGTTGGCAATGCGGAAGCAGTTGTGAAGCACCGGGTCCAGGGAGCCGATCAAGGCCCACGCCTTTCCATACTGTAAGGCCGTATGGGCCGCGTCTTTGCCGCCGCATCGGACGCAGAGATACAGCTCCGAAACCAGGAACTTTCGCCGCATCTTCCCCAGCAAATCCATCAAAATGGACAGCAGGGGTTTGAGCAGCTTCCAGGGAAACTTCCCTTTCTTCTTTGGTTCGGGCGGCTGGTCGGGGTCTTTCCGCCGCGCCTTTTTCGGTTTGGGCGGCTTTTTCGGCTTTTGCCGCCGAGGCTCCATGGGGTAGCGGAACACCGTCACCGGTCCCACGCTGGCCGCCGCTTCCAGCGTCCCGTCGTCGTACCGGAACCACACGCCCAGGGGCAGCGCCAGAATCAGCAGCACCAGGGCCGCGGTCACGGCAGCGATCATACGGTTCCCTCCTCCTTCGATACCTCCGGCAGCTGCAACTGCTGGCCCTCCGGGATATGGATGTCCGCCTTTTCAATGGGCGGCAGCTCCTCCAGACTGGTCAGGCCGAAGGTCCGCAGAAACACCGGCGTCGTCTCATAGAGAATGGGTCTGCCCGGCACATTGAGCCGTCCGGCCTCGGTGATCAGCTGCTTGCTCAGCAGGGCGCTGACGGCGTAGCTGCTGTCCACCCCCCGCAGCTGCTCAATATAGGCTTTTGTCACCGGCTGGTAGTAGGCCACAATGGTCAGGGCCTCCAGCTGGGCCGGAGACAGCCGGGGCGGCTTGCGGGTTTCCAGAGCCTTCGTCACCACGTCGGCCATCTCGCCGGAGGAGCACATCTGGTAGGCATCGTCCAGCTGGACAATGCGGATACCAAAGCGCTCATAATTCCACCGGCTCATCAGGGATTGGACCGCCGTGTGGATTTCCTCCTCCGACACCCCCGCCGCCATGGCCATGCGCGACGCACCCACCGGCTCACCGGCGGCGAACAGAATGGCCGCCACAGCCCGTTCAATTGCAGTTTGTTCCATTTTGGCCTCCTCTATTCCTCAGAGCTGCCGAAGGGCTGTCCGTCCACGGTTCCCTGGGGCATTTGAAGAAAGGTCACATCGGCGTCGCCGCCGCCGTCGGATACCACCCGGACGGAACAGAGCTTGCACAGCTCCAGCACCGCCAGAAAGGTGGCCACCACCTCCGACCGGTTTTTGCAGCCGCGAAACAGGCTGCGGAATTTGCCCACGCCCACTTGCAGCAATCGCCGCAGAATGTGGGCCGCTTTCGTCACCACCGGGAACGGTTCCGCTCCCACGATGGCGGCAAAGGGATGGGTGGGCGATGCCAGACCGGCGGCGCTGCGTTCGGCCAGGGCCGCCCAGGCCGCCACCAAATCCGACGGGTCATGGCGGTATTGGTACGTCTTGTCCCGCCGCAGCGGCTCCGGCTCCTTGACAAAGAGGTTACAGCCGATTTCGTTGCGCTCCGCCAGAAAGGACGCGGCCATGCGAACTTGCTCATAGGCCGCCGCCCGCTGCCGCTCCTCCAGAGAGTGAATCAGCAGCTCCATTTCCGACTGGGCTTCGGCCTGCTCCGTCACCGACAGGAGCATTTTCGTTTTGATAAGCATGAGATGGGATGCCATGGCGATAAATTCGCTGGCAATCTCCATATCCATGCGTTTCTGCTCGTCCAGGTAGGCCAAATACTGCTCCAGAATTTGGGAGATGCTCACATTGCTGATTTCAATTTTGTGTTTGCTCAGCAGCAGGAAAATCACGTCCAGGGGGCCTTGAAAATCCTCCATGGCCTCGCTTTTTGTCTGCACCACGCCGGGCAGATAGTAGCTTGGGGTCTCCATGGGGCCCTCCTACCGCAGCAGCAGTTCTGCCGGCCACAGGGCCAAGGGCTGCAGCAGATTCAGCAGGCCGGTACGGAGATAATAGAGGGGCCCGTCCAGCCAACCAGCCAGCAGCACCACCATCAGCAAAAGCATACCGTATCGCTCATAGCGCATCAGATTGGCGTAACTTTGGGACGGCAGCACGGCAAAGAGGACCTTGGAACCGTCCAGGGGGGAAATGGGAATCAGGTTGAACACCGCCAGACCGGCCGACAGGACAGCTACATACTCAGTAAAGGTAATCAGCCATTGGCCCAGACTGTTGGGGCCCCGGTGAATCATCAGCACCATCAGCAGGCCCCGGACCACCAGGGCCGCCCAGGCCAGCAGAATGTTGGAAATGGGTCCGGCCAGGGCCGTCAGGGCCATGTCCCGTTTGGGGTTTTTAAAATTGTTCATATTGATTGGCACCGGCTTGGCCCAGCCGAACCGTGCCACGGCCATCATCAAAAGGCCGAGAATGTCGATGTGGCGCAGGGGGTTCAGGGTCAGCCGTCCGGCCAGTTTGGCCGTGGGGTCCCCCAGGCGGTAGGCGGCCAGACCGTGACACGTCTCATTGATGGTGATACACAGCAGAGACGCCAGAACAATCAGCAGCATATCCGACAGCCAGCCGAATTGCAGTTGATGGAGCCACGCGGTAAATCCGTGCAAAAAAGCCCCTCCTTTTGGTCGTTTTAACCAGTATAGCACCGGCCCGGCCCTTTTGCAAGGGACAGGCGGGCAGCAGGAAATTTCTCGCGCCGCCCCTATCCAAGGGCGGCAAAATCTGTTACAATAAGCAAAAACATACAACGGGAAGGCGGGATACCCCATGGCATTGGTCTACTATGAGACCGGCATCCAGTTCCTCGGCCCCGAGGGCCACAGCGATTATCTCAACGTGTTTGTCACCCAGTCGGAAGAAGAAGCCCGGCGGGCCTATGGCAAGGACCGGCGCAACTATCTGGCCCGGCTGACTATGGACGATGACGGCAGTCACACGGAGTTCTGGAACCGGGAGACATCCTGCTGGGAGCCACACGACGCCACCACAGAATAAAAAGTTTTACTCGATTTTTTTCTTGTGAGGGCTACCCACCGCCCGTGTGTCTGCGGTGCTCGCCGGGCCTTTTCCGCCATAGCCGCGGTGCGGTTTCTTGCCATACATCCAGTATGGCTGCGAACCCACACCTTGCTCTGACGAAAAATTCCTCGCCGACCACGCTTGCCAACGGGCGGCGGGCAGCCCAAATCGCGGAGTCCAGAGGCAGAGCCTTTGGTCGCCCGCCGCAGCGGGCGAAATTCCCGTTGGCCGCAGTCAGCGAAGCACCCGCGCCGCGCACGGCGCGAAATCCCACCATACAACAACGGGCGCGCTGCAACCCAGGCAGCGCGCCCTTGTATTGCTCAGGCGTCACCGGCAACACTCTGGAGGATTCCCACCAGGGCGTCGCGGCCGTCGCCCTTTTCCGCGGAAAAGGCAATGATTTCCACCGTTTCCGGCAGCTCCAGCGTTTGCCGGATCAGGGCCAGATTGGGCTCAATGTCCCGTTTGCGCAGCTTGTCCAGCTTGTTGGCCACAATGACAAAGGGCTTGCCGGAGTTTTTGAACCACTCCGCCATGGTCATGTCGTTGGCCGTGGGCTTGTGGCGGGCGTCCACAATCATCACGCCGTAGTCAATCAGCCCTGAGGCAAAATATGCCTCCATCAGCTTGCCCCACCGGTCTTTTTCGGCCTTGCTGACCTTGGCATAGCCGTAGCCCGGCAGGTCCACCAGATACAATTTCTGGTCGATGCGGAAATAGTTGATATGGGTGGTTTTGCCGGGGGCCTCGCCCACACGGGCAAAGTTTTTCCGCTGCAATACCCGGTTGATGACCGAGGATTTGCCCACGTTGGATTTTCCGGCAAAGGCCACCTGGGGCAAACCGTCCCGGGGACAATCGGCAATGGCCGTAGAGGAGATGACAAACTCCGCGTTATGCAGATTCACAAGGCCCCTCCTCTCACTGGCGCAGACCGGTCCGGTCGCCGCCGGTTTCCGGCACCGGCAGGGGCAGCTCCTTGGCGGGCTGGGGCTCCGGTTCCGGCTCTGTGGGAACGTCGTTCTTCTGACAGGGACCAAAATCCAGCGCCGCCTCGATGACGGCGTCCACATGGCGGACGGTGATAAAGTTCAGCGCCTTGCGCACCGTCTGGTCGATTTCCTCCAGGTCCTTCTCGTTGGCAGCGGGGATGATGACGGTTTTCACGCCGTGGCGCAGCGCCGCCATGGTTTTCTCCTTCAATCCGCCGATGGCCAGCACCCGGCCCCGGATGGAGATTTCACCGGTCATAGCAATGTCCCGGCGGACCGTGGCTCCGGTCAGCGCCGACACCATGGCGGTGCAGACGGTAATACCCGCCGAAGGGCCGTCCTTGGGAACTGCGCCCTCAGGGAAATGGACGTGGATATCCTTGGTCTGGTAAAAGTCCGGGGCAATGCCGAACTTGGCGGCACGGGACCGGATATAGCTCATGGCGGCGTGGGCCGACTCCTTCATGACGTCACCCAGGTTGCCGGTGAGCTCCAGCTTACCGGTGCCGTCCACCACGTTGACCTCCACCTCCAGCGTCTCACCGCCGACGGACGTCCAGGCCAGCCCCGTCACCAGACCCACCTGGTCGGTGGCGGGCTTTTCATCGGGCAGATACCGGCGGACACCGAGAAATTCCTCCAGATTGGCTCCGGTCACGGTGATGCGTTTGGGGGCGTTATCGGAGACGAACCGCATGTCAGCCTTGCGGCAGATGGCAGCCATCTGCCGTTCCAGGTTCCGGACGCCGGATTCCCGTGTATAGCAGGTAATGGTCTCCCGGATGGCCTCGTCCGTGACCCGCAGCTGTTGCTTGGTCAGGCCGTGGCGGGCCATGACCTTGGGCAGCAGATGGTCCTTGGCAATGCGCAGCTTTTCCTCGTCGGTATAGGAGCTGAGCTCGATGACCTCCATACGGTCCAGCAGGGGCCGGGGCACCGTATCCAGGGTGTTGGCCGTGGTGATAAACATGCACTCCGACAGGTCGAAGGGCAGCTCGATATAGTGGTCCCGGAACGTGCCGTTCTGCTCGCTGTCCAGAACCTCCAGCAATGCCGCCGACGGGTCACCCTTATAATCGGCGCCCATCTTGTCGATCTCGTCCAGGAGCATCAGCGGATTGCGGGTACCGGCCTGCAAAATACCGTTGATAATCCGGCCCGGCATGGCGCCGATATACGTCTTCCGGTGGCCGCGAATATCGGCCTCGTCATGGACGCCGCCGAGGGAAATCCGGGCCAGCTTCCGGTTCAGGCTCTTGGCAATGGACATGGCGATGGACGTTTTACCGGTGCCGGGAGGGCCCACCAGACAGATGATCTGTCCCGGCAGCTCCGGGGCCATCTTCTTGACGGCCAGCACTTCCAGAACCCGCTCCTTCACCTTGTCCAGGCCGAAATGGTCATGGTCCAGCAGCTTTTTGGCCGCTTTCACGTCCACCCGCTCCTTGGTGCGCTCGTTCCAGGGCAGCTCCAGGCAGATGTCCAGATAGTTGCGGATGACGGCGGCCTCGGAGGAACCGCCGGGCTGACGGGCCAACCGCTGGACCTCCTTGTGGAGCTTCTTGTCCACCTCTTCCGGCAGCTTGAGGGCCTCAATGCGCTCCTCGTATTCGAGAATCTCGCTGTCCTCATCGTCCCCCAGCTCTCGCCGCAGGACCTTCATCTGCTCCCGGATATAGTATTCCTTCTGGCTGCGGTTGACGCTCTCCTGGACCTTTTCTTGGAGCTCATTTTCCAGCCGCAGGACCTCGATTTCCTTGGCCAGCATGGCGCTGATAACGGCGGCCCGCTTGGTGGGAACCAGCTGTTCCAGAACCCGCTGCTTATCGCTGTAGGAAATGGAGGCATTCTGGGCGGCAAAGTCCGCCACATAGCTCAAATCCTCCGAGGCAAACACCTGATGCAGCCCCTCCTGGACCGACTTGGGCGTCAGCTCCAGGAATTGGTCAAACAGCTGCAAGCACTGGCGCAGCAGCGCTTCGCTGCGGACGGCGTCGGGATTGTACTTGCCGTCGGGCAGCAGCTCCACCCGGCCCCGGAAAAAGGGCTCCTCCTGAATCCACTGGGTCACATGGGCCCGGTATTCGCCCTCCACCAGAATACGCACCGTGTCGCCGGGCAGCTTCAACACCTGGCGGATATGGGCCACGGTGCCGATCTCGTAGAGGTCGTCCATACCCGGCTTGTCGGTGGCCACGTTCTTTTGGGCAACGAGGAAAATCTCCTGATTGGTCCGCATGGCCTCGTCCACGGCCCGGATGGACTTTTCGCGGCCCACGTCAAAGTGGACCAGCATTTTGGGAAATACACACAGTCCGCGCAGCGCCAGCACCGGCAGCCGCTCAGACAGGATGATATCGTTCATGGTTACACTCTCCTTTCCGGGGAATCCTCCGCGGAAATTGACAAAAGGGGGCCGTTTGGCCCCCTTTTATGGCAAGTATTGGGCCGTCGGGGGGTTCTCCGTCGGGCTTGCGCCGGGATCGGGTCCCATGGCCCGATTACGACGCGTCGGCAGAGCCGGCCTCCGGCAGCACGGCCCGCTCGTCCCGGAACTCCTGGGGCTTGGCGCCGTTGCGGACGCTGTCCGCCGTCACCAGAACCCGTGTAATGGTGGGGTCCGAGGGAATCTCGTACATGATACCGGTCATGACGTCTTCCAGGATGGCCCGCAGGCCGCGGGCGCCGATTTGCCGTTCCATGGCCTTTTCGGCCACGGCCTCCAGCGCCTCCTGCTCAAAGTTCAGCTCCACATGATCGTATTCCAGAAGCTTGGCGTACTGCTTGCACAGGGCGTTCTTGGGCTCCGTGAGAATCCTGATCAAATCCTCCTTCTGGAGGCTCTGCAAGCTGGTGATCACCGGCAGACGGCCCACCAGTTCGGGGATGATGCCGAATTTCAGCAGGTCATGGGGCTGCACCTCCCGGAACAGCTCGCCCACATCCCGGTTCTTCTTGCTCTTGACCTCGCCGCCGAAGCCGATGGAGCTGCGGTCGGTACGGCGGCCGATGATCTTGTCCAGACCGTCGAAGGCGCCGCCGCAGATAAAGAGGATGTTGGAGGTATCAATCTGAATAAATTCCTGCTGGGGGTGCTTGCGGCCGCCCTGGGGCGGCACATTGGCCACGGTGCCCTCCAGAATCTTCAAAAGCGCCTGCTGGACGCCTTCGCCGGACACGTCGCGGGTGATGGACGTATTTTCGCTCTTGCGGGCGATCTTGTCCATCTCGTCGATATAGATGATGCCCCGCTGGGCCAGTTCCACATCAAAATCGGCGGCCTGCAACAGCCGCAGCAGAATATTCTCCACGTCCTCGCCCACGTAGCCGGCCTCGGTGAGGGTGGTGGCGTCCGCGATGGCAAAGGGCACGTTGAGAATCTTGGCCAGGGTTTGGGCAAAGAGGGTCTTGCCGCTGCCCGTGGGTCCGATGAGCAGAATGTTGCTCTTCTGCAATTCCACATCGGAGGCGCTGTTCTCGAAGTAGATACGCTTATAGTGGTTGTAGACGGCCACCGACAGGGCCATTTTTGCCTCGTCCTGTCCGATGATATAGCCATCCATATATTCCTTGATCTCTTTGGGCGTAGGCAGCTTTTCCGGCAGCACCAACTGGTGGTCGGTATCGTCCACCATCTCGTCGTGCAGAATGCTGGAGCACAGCTCGATACACTCATTGCAGATATAGACGTTGGGGCCGGCGATCAGCCGCACCACCTGATCCTGGGTCTTGCCGCAAAAGCTGCAGCGAACGCTGCGCTCGTCATTGCGCGCCAATGGAATGCCTCCTTCTGTCTGTTCAAAAACCGACTTCGGCGCATCAGACGGCTGTCCGATGCGCCTTGGCCGTTGTTACCGTTTGGGGTATACGATCTTGTCGATGAGACCGTATTCCACGGCCTCCTCGGCGGGCATAAAGTTGTCGCGCTCGGTGTCGATGGCGATCTGCTCAATGCTCTTGCCGGTGTTCTCCGAGAGGATCTTGTTGAGCTTCTCCCGGGTCCGCAGCATCCACTCGGCCTGGATCTTGATATCCGAGGCCTGACCCCGGGCGCCGCCGGAGGGCTGATGGATCATGATTTCGGCGTTGGGCAGCGCCATGCGCTTGCCCTTGGCGCCGGCGGACAGCAGAAACGCGCCCATGCTGGCGGCCATACCGATGCAGATGGTGGAAACGTCGCACTTGACGTAATTCATCGTATCGTAGATGGCCATACCGGCTGTGACGGAGCCGCCGGGGGAATTGATATAAAACTGAATATCCTTATCGGGGTCCTGGGCCTCCAGATACAACATCTGGGCGACGATCAGGCTGGCGGTCGTATCGTTGACCTCCTCGGAAAGCATCACAATGCGGTCGTTGAGCAGCCGGGAGAAAATATCATAGGACCGCTCGCCGCGGCTGGTCTGCTCCACGACATAGGGAACTAGGCTCATGGGGTTACTGTCTCCTTTCGTTGGATGAAACATTCTAACCGCCTGACCGGAAAATTATTCCTCGGTCTTGGTCTCCGTCTCGGCCTTCTTGCGGGTGGTGCGCTTCTTGGGCTTCTCCTCGCCCTCGGCAGCCTCAGCGGTCTCGTCGGCCTTCTTCTTGGTGGTGCGCTTCTTGGCGGGCTTCTTCTCAGCCTCTTCCTCAGCGGTCTCCTCGGCGGCCTTGGGGGCCACGGCCACGGCGCTGTCGGCAATCAGACGGACGGCCTTCCGGGTGGCCAGGTCAATCTTCAGGCTCTCCACGGGCAGAGCGGCCTTGACCTTCTCCAGCTCCATGGAATACTGCTCAGCCAGGGAAGCGTACTCGGCCTCAATCTCCTCCTCGGAGACCTCGATCTTCTCCTCTTCCACGATCTGGCTCAGGAGCACATTGGCGCGGACGGTCTTCTCCGCCATGGGACGCATGTTGGAGCGCAGGCCGTTCAGGTCGCCGCCCATCATCTTGGCGTAGTCCTCCATCTTCATGCCGCTGGCCTGCAGCTGGTAGCCGAACTGCTCCATCTGCTTGTCCACCTGCTCGTCAATCATGCAGGCGGGAATCTCACAGGTCATGTTGTCGGCGGCCATAGTGACGGCGGTGTTGTCAAACTCCTGGTTGACGGCACGCTCGCGGTTCTCGGTGAAGCGCTTGCGGATGTCCTCCTTCAGGGCGTCCAGGGTGTCGAACTCGGACACGTCCTTGGCGAACTCGTCGTCCAGCGCGGGACGCACGGTCTCCTTGACCTCGTGGATCTTGCACTTGAAGACGGCGGGCTTGCCGGCCAGCTCGGGGGTGTACTGCTCGGGGAAAGTGACCTCCACGTCCTTCTCCTCGTCGGCCTTGACGCCCACCAGAGCCTCTTCAAAGCCGGGGATGAACTGATGGGAGCCAAGCTTCAGGATATAGCCCTCAGCCTTGCCGCCGTCGAAGGGCTTGCCGTCCACAAAGCCCTCGAAGTCGAAGACCAGGGTATCGCCCATTTCCGCAGCGCGGTCCACGGTGGAGATACGGGCGTTGCGCTCGGCCATGCGGTCCAGCTCGGCATCAATCTCCTCGTCGGTGACGTTGACCTCAGCCTTGGGAACCTCCAGGCCCTTGTACTGGCCCAGGGTCACTTCGGGATACAGAGCGGTTTCGATGGTCAGAACGACAGTGCCGTCCTCTTCCTTGTTCAGGTCAACGACGGAGGGCATGCCCACGGCGTTCAGCTTCTGCTCCACAACGGCCTTCTCATAGATCTCGGGGAACAGCTCATTGATGGCGTCCTCAAAGAACACCTCAGCGCCGTACATACCCTCGATGACCTTGCGGGGGGCCTTGCCCTTGCGGAAGCCGGGGATGGCGATGTGCTTGCGGTTCTTCAGATAGGCCTTGTTGAGGCCGTTCTCAAAGGTATCCTTGGCAATCGCAACTACGATTTTGGCATTGCCGTTCTCTTTCTCAACGCTCTTTACGTTCATTGGTGTATTCCTCCTATGTGGTGGGCTGCCGGTGGGCAGCCATATTGCACCGAATTATATGCCGTACTATTCTAGCAGAAATCCCGGCGCATTTCCACTGTTTTTTTCAACATTTCCCGGTTTTCCGAAAAAAACCGGCCATTCCACCGCCGTCAGCGGAGTTTTTGGGGGGTGAAGTTTACATAATCCGCCGCCAGCAGCCGGTAGGCGATGCCGTCCACCTCTCCTTCCACGGCCAGACGGTGGGACGGTCCGTGGAGATGGCCGTAGCAGCATTCCCGGACGCCATAGCGGTGGAGCAGATCCAGAATCTCCGGGCAGCGGTAGCCCCGGTACAGGGGCGGGTAATGGAGAAAGCACAGTTTCTCTTTCTCCCCCGCCGCTTTCAGCGACGCTTCCAGCCGCAAAACCTCCCGGTTGTAGACCTTTTCATTGTGGGTGCCGCCGTTGTCCTCCTCAAAGAACCAGCCACGGGAGCCGCAGAGGGCCACATCCTCATAATAGAGACAGTTGTTGTGGAGCAGCTCCAGATTGGTAAAGCCGTGGGCCTCGCAGAACTGGCGGAACTTGTTGGCCGTGGACCACCAGTAATCGTGGTTTCCCTTGAGGAGAATTTTCCGACCGGGAATCTCGTTGACAAAGGCAAAATCCGCGGCGGCAGCTTCCAGGCCCAGGGCCCAGCTGATATCCCCCATCAGCACGGTGGTGTCGTCGGGGCCAATGACGGATAACCCCTGCCGCAGCTTGTCCATATAGCCCACCCATGCGCCGCCGAAGATATCCATGGGTTTGTCGGCGCCCAGACACAGGTGCAGGTCGCCCATGGCGTAGAGGGCCATTACACAAGGGCCTCCCGGACCACATCGGCCATCTGCTGCTTCTCCACCACCTGAGCAAAGCGCCGGGCCTTGCCCTTGAGACCGGCCAGGGGCGCGGGAGCTGCCTTGCCGGAGACCTCCGCCAGCTGGTCAAGAATCTCCACGCCGCCCCGCTGGTCCTGAACGCCCAGCGCCGTCAAAACGCTGTCACAGAACTTGAACGGGCTGGCCGTGGACACCACCACCGTGGGGGTGGCGTCGCCGGTGGCGGCCCGATGGTCCATCATCACCGTGTAGGCCACGGCGGTATGGGTGTCCATCAGGTACTTGCCGTGGGAGAACACCTTGCCGATGGCGTTGGTGGTGCGCTCGTCGTCGCAGAAGCCACAGAGGAAATTGTCCTGGATTTTTTCCAGCATGTCCTTGGAGACCTCATAGCGGCCGGTCTTGTTCAGCTGCTCCATATAGCCCCGGACCTCGGCATCGGAACCGCTGAGCAGATACAGCAGCCGCTCCAGGTTGGAGGAAATGAGGATATCCATGGAGGGAGAAATGGTGGTATGGAACGGGCGGTTCCGGTCATAGATGCCGGTCCGGATAAAGTCCGTCAGGACGTTGTTGGCATTGGAGGCGCAGAGCAGCTTGTCAATGGGCACGCCCATGCGCTTGGCGTAGTAACCGGCCAGAATGTTGCCGAAATTGCCGGTGGGGACGCAGAAATTGATCTGGTCGCCCATCTGAATGTCGCCGCGCTTGACCAGTTCGGCATAGGTGGCCACATAGTAGACAATCTGCGGCAGAACGCGGCCCCAGTTAATGGAGTTGGCCGAGGACAGGAAATAGCCGCGGCCCGCCAGCTCTGCCCGCAGAGCTTCATCAGAGAAGATGGTCTTGACACCGGTCTGAGCGTCGTCGAAGTTGCCCACCACAGCGCATACATCGACGTTGCTGCCCTCCTGGGTCACCATTTGCAGCTGTTGAATCTCAGAGACGCCGTCCTTGGGGTAGAACACCATAATCCGGGTGCCGTCCACATCGCGGAAGCCCTCCAGGGCCGCCTTGCCGGTGTCGCCGGAGGTAGCCACCAGAATGCAGGCAGTCTTCTCCTCACCGGTCTTGCGCAGGGACGCCGTCAGCAGATAGGGCAGCATTTGCAGGGCCATATCCTTAAAGGCGCAGGTGGGACCGTGCCACAGCTCCAGAAAATGGGTCTTGTGGTGGGTGGAGTGAATGGGCGTCACCGCCGCGTCGTCAAACTTGCCGGGAACGGCGTAGGCCTTGGCGGCATACTCCGCCAGCTCCTCCTCGGTAAACTCGTCCAGATAGGCTTTCATGACCTTGACGGCCCGCTGCTGGTAGGTCATACCCACCATGGATTGCAGGTCCTCCGCCGTCAGGGCGGGGATGGTCTCCGGCAGAAACAGGCCGCCGTCGCGGCTCAAACCCTGGACAATGGCCTGGGCGGCAGAGTAGCGGCGGGAGGAATCTCTGGTGCTGATGTACTGCATGGTCATTACCTCTATTTCTTCTGGACAGTCCCACATAATTGTGTCTGCGGTGCTCGCCGGGCCTTTTCCGCCATAGCTGCGGTGCGGCTTCTTGCCATACATCCAGTATGGCTGTGAATCCACACCTTGCTCTGACGAAAAATTCCTCGCCGACCACTCTTGCCAAATTATGTGGAACTATCCGTATTTATATATTATATCGTGTGTCGCGCTAATTTCGTCGAACCCTCAGAAGGCGTTCTCCAAATGAATATACTTAGGTCGTTTTGTGTCCAATCCCTGGGGGGCGTAGATCTCCACCACATCAAAGCGGGGCTGCAATTCCGTTTCCCGCTGGGACAGATACAGCAGGGCCGCGCTGCGGAGCCGCTCCTGTTTGCGGTAGTCCACATACTCCCGTGCTTCGGCAAAACCGCTCCCGGCCCGGAGCTTCACTTCCACAAAGACCAGATACTGCCCTTTTTGGGCGATCAGGTCGATTTCCCCGAAGCGGCACCGGTAATTGGCCCCCACAATCTGATAGCCCTGTTTCCGCAGATAGTCGGCGGCCAGGGCTTCACCCCAGGGTCCCAGCAAGTTCGGCTTCTTTTTCATAGAATTTCTTCAAAAAACTCTGCCGGTGGATGGGACAAGGGCCAAATTCCCGCAGGGCCGCGTAATGGCGTTTGGTACCGTATCCCTTGTGGACGGCAAAGCCGTACTCCGGATAGGGTCCGTCCAATTCCTCCATAAGCCGGTCCCGTGTGACCTTGGCCAGAATGGACGCCGCCGCAATGGATGCGCTTTTGCCGTCGCCGCCGACAACGCAGCGGACCGCCACATCATCGGGACTGGGTTCCCGGTTGCCGTCCACCAGGGCCAGCTGGGGCCGAACCTTGAGATCCCTGACAGCCTGCTCCATAGCCCGGAAGGTGGCCTGCAAAATATTGATCTCGTCAATGGTTTTCTCGTCCACCAACGCAATGGCGTAGGCCGTGGCCTGCTCGGTAATCAGGTCGTACAGCTCCCGGCGCTTCTTGTCCGTCAGCTTCTTGGAATCGTTGAGGCCCGGCAGCTCTAGATGGGGCGGCAGAATCACCGCCGCCGCGCAGACCGGTCCGGCCAGGGGGCCCCGGCCCGCCTCGTCCACGCCGCAGACAATTTCCAGTCCATCGTCAAAACAGCCCTGTTCAATTTCCCATAAGTTCGTCATTCCGTCACCTCGTAGATCTCGGGGCCTTCCAATGTAAAGCGGCCGATTTTACAGCCGCGGTATTCGTCCAGCAGGACCTTGGCGGCCCGCTCCAAATCCACGTCGCCGCCGGAAATCCGGAAGCCCCGGCGTCTGCCCAGTTCCTCCAGCAGTTCCCAGCCGGGCGCGTCGGCGGGGCAGTCCATTTTGTACCGCTCCTTTAAATTCTGCGGGTAGCGCTGCCACAGCATTTCAATGAGATGGCAGGCCAGCTCCTCCACATCCAATACGCCGTCCTTAACGGCGCCGGTATAGGCCAGCATCATGCCCACGCGGGGGTCCTCAAACTTGGGCCACAGGATGCCCGGCGTGTCCAGGAGCAGCAGTTCCCGGTCCACAGACACCCACTGTTTTCCTCTTGTAACGCCGGGACGGTTTTCCGCTTTTGCGCCCTTGCGGCCGGAAACCTGGTTGATAAAGGTGGATTTGCCCACATTGGGGATGCCCACCACCATGACCCGCAGGCTGCGGCCCACCTGGCCCTTGTCCCGGTAGCGCTGCAATTTTTCCGCCAGCAGCTCCCGGACGGCGGGCTGGAATGCAGACACGCCCTTTTTCGATTTGCAGTCGGTCTGGATGGCCGCCAACCCCTGAGCGCGGAACCACTCGGCCCACCGCTTGGTCTCTGCCGGGTCGGCCAAATCCGTGCGGTTGAGAATCACCATCCGGGGCTTATTACCGCAGATGGATGCAATGTCCGGGTTGCGGCTGGAATAGGGAATGCGGGCGTCGAGAATCTCACAGACCGCGTCCACCAGTTTCAAATCCTCTTCCATCTGCCGCCGGGTTTTTGTCATGTGGCCCGGATACCACTGGATATTCAAATTTTCGCAGTCCATTCAGGAAACACCTCCGATTCTGCTCCAGTCCCGCTTCCCGGTGTCCTCATCGGCGCCGGGCAGCAGGATACAGAGAACCTTGCCCAAGACATCCCGTTCGTCCACCATGCCGATGGGGGCATAGCGGCTGTCGGAGGAGCCGTTGCGGTTGTCGCCCAGGACAAAAATATGACCCTCCGGCACAGTGACCGGATACTCCAGCCCCTCCCCGATTTCCTGGAAGCTCACATAGGTGGGTTCATAGGTGTAGGGCTCGTCCAGGGCCACGCCGTCCACATAGACAACACCGGCGTTAAAGTCGATATCCACCGTCTGTCCCTCAGTGGCAATCACCCGTTTGACAATGGGTTCGTTCTGGAACTCCTCGGCGGGCACCGTCATTACCACAATGTCCCCCGGCTCCGGGTCGCCGCAGATGGTGCTGCTGAGCAGGGCCAGATAGTCGCTGTGGTGCAGCGTGGGGTACATGGAGCTGCCGTCCACACTGACCATACGGATAATAAAGACGAACACAATGGTCACGGCCACCAGCGTATAGACCATGTCCCGCAGCAGTTGGTACAGCTCAAAACCGCCGTTTTTTTCGTCTTTTTTCGGGGCGTTTTCCGGCAATTCCTCAGGATGCTGCCGTGCTTCTTCGTTCATAAGGGCCTTCTTTCTATGGTCAGCCGCAGGCTGCAACGCCGCGGCGATAGTTCCATGATAAATTCGGCGCCATCGCGCCACTATCCATTATACACAGTCCCGGCGCATAAGAAAAGTCTCGGCCGGACTTTTTTACACATTGGTCACACTTTCCCAAATCAACGCAAAAAAGGAGGCCCGAAGGCCTCCTCTTTTTGAGAATTACACCTTTTCCTTGACCTTGGCAGACTTGCCCAGGCGGGAACGCAGGTAGTACAGCTTGGCGCGGCGCACCTTACCATGGCGGACCACCTCGATCTTCTCCAGCAGGGGAGAATGCAGGGGGAACACCTTCTCGCAGCCCACGCCGTAGCTCAGACGGCGAACGGTGATGGTCTCTTCCAGACCGCCATGCTTCTTGGCAATGACAGTGCCTTCAAAAACCTGGATTCTCTCGCGGGAACCTTCCTTGATTTTGACATGAACGCGAACCGTATCGCCAACGCTGACCTGAGGAGCGTTTTCTTTCATGTACTGGTTGGCCAGAGCCTTCATCAGATCCATTTGTTTGTCCTCCTTTAATTTTGGACGTTCTTACCGCAGGGAATGCCGCAGCACTTCTTGTGCCGGCAGCGGCAGAGGACGCATCCATTCACAGACTAACAAATGATATCACAGACTTTCGGAAAAAGCAAGGGGAAATTCACCTATTTCATAAAATTCCGCAATGCTTCGCCCAGGAGCTTCACACCCTCGACAATGCGTGCGTTTTCCATGGTGGAGTAGTTGAGCCGGAACGCCGAGCACGGGGCCTGATCGTCCACCATAAACGTACAGCCGGGGACAAACACCACTTTTCGCTGGGCGCAATACTGGGCCACTTCCCTGGTGTCGTAGTCGCCGTGCATATCGCACCAGACAAACAGGCCGCCTTTGGGCACTGTATGGGTGATGGACTTGGGCAGATAGTCCTCGATGGCGTCCAGCATCACCTGACATTTTTCCCGGTAGAGGACCCGCATTTTGGCAATGGCCGCGTCAATATTATACCGTTTCAGATATTCGTAGGTCATCAGCTGGTTGAGGATGGGGGTATGGACGTCACAGGTCTGCTTGGAATCGACCATTTTTTGAATGATATCCTTGTGGCCCACGGCGTAGCCCACGCGGAGACCCGGCGACAGGACTTTAGAGAAGGAATTGCAATAGAGGACGATTCCCTCCCCGTCCATGGATTTATAGGTGGGCAGCTTTTCGCCGTCGAAGGTCAGTTCGCCGTAGGGATTGTCCTCGAGAATCACCACGCCGTACTGGGCACAGAGGGCATAAACGGCCTTCCGTTTTTCATAGGAGGTGGTGATACCCGTGGGGTTGTGGAAGGAGGGAATGGTATAGAACAGCTTGGCGTTGGGGTTGGCTTGCAGCGCCGCCTCCAGACCAGCCACATCGATGCCGTCGTCCTCCATCTTCACGCCCACCAGCTTGGCGCCGTAGGAGCGGAACGCGTTAAGAGCGCCCACAAAGGACGGCTCCTCCACCAGAACCACGTCCCCCTCGTCGCACATCACCTTTGTCAGCAGGTCCACAGCCTGCTGGCCGCCGGTGACGATGAACAGGTCATCGAAATCCCGACCGATGTTGTCATGGTCCCGCAGCCGCGCCGTCAGCAGTTCCCGGAACGGCGCGTACCCTCTGGGCGTGTTGTACTGCAGCGCCAGGGACGGCTGTTTCGTCAGCAGCTCTTGGGCAATCTCGCCCAGCTCCGCCGCCGGAAAGGTCTCCGTGGCCGGATTGCCGCCGGCCAGAGAAATCACCGTGGGATCACCGGCGTACTTTAAAATCTCTTCAATGGCAGCGCCGCTGATCTGGCTGACCTTCTTGGAGAAGCGAAATTCCATGACACATCCTCTTTTCTATAGTAATAATTTAATTCATTATATTACGCAAGCATCAAAAGGTCAAGTGGAAAATGTATCGTTGTTCGTCGTCGTTCACTCCGGCAGATAGTGCAAACTGGTACGGAACCGGCATTGCATTGTCTCCAAATCATAATACGACGCCGTCTGCAACTCCAACACCTCAATCATACCGCCCACCACGGAAACACGGTCATACCACCGGGGCGCCAGTTTCGTCAGCTCCGACAGCGGCGTGCCGTCCTCCCGATAGTAGGTGATGGTTTTGGCGGTTTCGCCGTACTCCGTATGCTCCAGCAGACCGGGAGCCGTGTCGCCCAGCCAGGTATCCCGCAGCCGCATGGCGTCCGGCACCACGGATTCCGGCTCCAAATATGGCGGCTGCGTTTCCTGTGCCCACAGTTCCTTGAGGGTCATGGTGGTCCGGACACCGGTGTTCAGGTCATAACAGACGAAACGATCCGCCTCGTCATCGGCTTCCACGCAGAGCTGGTCGCCGTAGCACTCCCCCACCCAGCCCGCGCCGTAGATTTTCAGATCTACCATTTCATCGAACGCCTCCTGAGAAATCCCCAAATCCGATGCCGTCCAGCGGCTCAGAATTTCCCCTTCCAGAGACATCCACGACACGGTCTCCTGGTCGTAGAGCAGAACGCCGTCCGGAGCATACACCCAGGCGAGATATTGAAAGTCGGTGCACCAGCTGCCGTCCAGGGCAGCCACGGCATAGAAACCCTTTACGGAGTAGTCATCCTCACCCGGCTCGCCCCGGCGCAGCAAAATCAGCGGCAGCGCCTCCGGCACATTGTAGGAAGGACGCTCAATGGAGGAATAGGTGGGCGCTGTGACCGCCACACCGTCCATGGTCATCAGACCATAGAGGCAGCCGGTTTGGCTGGGCCAATCGTCGTACAGCCGTTGGCCCGCATAAGGCATCAGCGGGCCGTAGTCATCAGAGGGCTGCAAATCCTCCGGCAGAGGATCGTACCACTGCTCCCCTACCGGTTCCAGAGCTTCTTGTTCCTGTGCCAGCTGCGACCAGTCCACCGGCACATGGTACGCACCGGCGTTGGCCTGTTCCACCGTTTCCGTCTCCTCTGCCGGTGGGGTCTGGTCGGTCTTGGACGGCTCCTCCGCCCTTTGGTCCGCCGTCCCATCCGCCGGGGCGGCGCAGGCCGTCAGCAGCGCCAGCAGCAATGCCACAATCCACAGACGTTTCATGGGTTCTCACCTGCCACAGCCACATAGCCCTCCGATTCCACCAGCTTTTGGCCGTCAGGCCCCAACAGCCAATCGTATAGAATCCGGTTGGGCGCGTCCTCCGGCGCATCGTCCGGAATCACCACATACTTGGGATTTCGCAGCGGGTAGGACCCGTCCCGGATGGTTTCCGGCGAGGGAGTCACGCCGTCGATGGCCAGAATTTTTAACCCCTCCGCCATCTCCATTTCCCGTGCGTAATAGTAGACGCTGTAGCCAATGGCCCCCGGCGAACCGTCGTAGCTGCGGACCACCCGCATCAGCTCATCCATGCCAGTAACCACAAATCCCTCCGGCGGATCCATCATGGGCGTTCCCTGCATAACCAGCTTTTCCATAAGGTTTTGACTGCCTGCCTCCGCGTCCCGCTGAAAGGCCAAAATCTCCCGGTCCTCGCCGCCCAGTTCCGACCAGTTGGTGATTTCCCCGGCGTAAATGGCACGGGCTTGTTCCACCGTGATGGAGTCCACCGGGTTGTCCACGTTGACCACGAACACAAAGGCATCGTCAGCAAAGGGTGTCTGTATCCATGCAAACCCCTTCTCTTCCTTTTCCTCCAGCACCTCGGTGCTGGGCTCTCCGACAATCAGCAGATCACAATTTCCGCTGATCAGCTGCCGGTAGGACTGGCTGGTTTTGGAGAACTGCACCAGGTCCGCCACCGATTCCCTGGACTCGCCCAGCAGCACCGCACAGACCGCCTCCGCCAGCGGCACTGTGGAGGTGGAGCCGTCCAGCCTTGGGAAGTTTTCTCTGGTGAACGTAAAGGTCTCCGGCGTCTCTTCCGGCGTAGTCTCCGCCCCGGTACCCTCTGCCGGACCGGTCTCCTGGCCCGACGCGTTGCCCTGTTCCGTCTGCGGCGTTTCTTCCTGCGACGTCCCCTGTGTCTCCGCCGGACCGCCGCAGGCGGTGAGGAGCAGAAGCAGCGCCAGCAGCAGCGCTGAAAGGTGCATTCGTCTCATAAAGTTCCTCCTTTCCGCATAAATGGTCACACTTCCTTACTAATTGCAGCATACACTGTTCCCAAATTACCGTCAACAACAAACCAACGGCAAAACCATGTCAAACCGGCAACAAAAAATGACGTCGGGCCATTGGCCCGGCGTCATATCTTATCAGAACCATTGCATATTTGTTCCATCAAAATCGGTGTGCGGAGGCTTTTGGCCCCCGCACACCTTCTGCTCCGCTATTGCGGCGTTTGTTTCCAATCGTTTGGACAGTCTCAGACTGCTCTTCCCTTGGTATCGATTTCCTCGCGGATGCGCTTGCCGAAGTCCGCCACGCTCATAACACCTTCGTCCACGCCCTTGCGGGTCCGGACGGCAACCTGGCCGTTCTCGGCCTCCTTGTCGCCCACCACCAGCATAAAGGGCACCTTCTCCAGCTGGGCCTCGCGGATCTTCTTGCCGATCTTCTCGTTGCGGTCGTCCACTTCCACCCGGATACCCAGGGCTTCCAGCTGCTTCTTGACCTCCCAGGCGTAATCGTTGGTCCGCTCGGTGATGGTCATAATGCGGGCCTGCTCGGGAGCCATCCAGGTGGGCAGGGCGCCGGCGTACTCCTCAATCAGGTAGGCCAGGGTACGCTCATAGCAGCCCAGAGACGTGCGGTGGATGATATACGGCGTCTTCTTCTGGCCGTCGGTATCAGTGTACTCCATGCCGAATTGCTTGGCCAGGAGCATATCAATCTGAATGGTGACCAGCGTATCCTCCTTGCCGTAAACATTCTTATACTGAATGTCCAGCTTGGGACCGTAGAAGGCGGCCTCGTCAATGCCGACGGTGTAGTTCACGTCCAGATCATCGAGAATCTGACCCATGACCCGCTGGGCTTCCTCCCACTGCTCCGGCGTGCCTTCATATTTATTGTTGGGGTTGGCCGGGTCCCACTGGGAGAAGCGGAACGTACACTTGTCCAGCAGGCCCACAGTGCCCAGGCAGTACTTGGCCAGGTCCAGGCAGCCCTTGAACTCCTCTTCCAGCTGCTCGGGACGCAGGACCAGGTGGCCCTCGGAGATAGTGAACTGACGGACACGGATCAGACCGTGCATCTCACCGGAATCCTCGTTGCGGAACAGGGTGGACGTCTCGCCCAGCCGCATGGGCAGATCACGGTAAGAACGGGCCCGGTTCAGATAGACCTGGTACTGGAAGGGGCAGGTCATGGGACGCAGAGCGAAGCACTCCTTCGTCTCATCGTAGGGATCGCCCAGGACAAACATGCCGTCCAGATAGTGGTCCCAGTGGCCGGAGATCTTATAGAGCTCCCGCTTTGCCATCAGAGGCGTCTTGGTCAGCAGATAGCCGCGCTTCTGCTCCTCGTCCTCCACCCAGCGCTGGAGCTGCTGGATAACTCTGGCGCCCTTGGGCAGCAGCACCGGCAAACCCTGGCCGATGACATCGACGGTGGTGAAATATTCCAGTTCCCGGCCCAGTTTGTTGTGGTCCCGCTTGAGGGCCTCGGCCTGCTTGGCCAGATACTCGTCCAGCTCGTCCTTCTTGGGGAAGGCCACGCCGTAGATACGCTGGAGCATCTTCCGGTTGGAATCGCCGCGCCAATATGCGCCGCAGCACTGGGTCAGCTTGATGGCGTTGCCCTTGATGCGGCCCGTGGAGTCCAGATGGGGACCGGCGCACAGGTCGGTAAACTCGCCCTGCTTATAGAAGGAGATATGGGCATCCTCCGGCAGATCGTTGATCAGCTCCACCTTGTAGGGCTCGCTCTGCTCCTCCATCAGCTTCAGCGCCTCGGCACGGGGCAGCTCGAACCGCTCCAGCTTCAGCTTTTCCTTGCAGATCTTCCGCATTTCGGCTTCGATCTTCTCCAGATCCTCCGGCGTAAACGCCTTTTCGGAGTCCAGATCATAATAGAAGCCGTTGTCGATGGCAGGACCGATGGCCAGCTTTGTCTCGGGCCACAGGCGCTTGACAGCCTGGGCCATCACATGGGAACAGGTGTGCCAATAGGTCTTGCGGTATTCCTCATTTTCAAAGGTGTACAGGTTTTCTTCGGACATATGGGGCTCCTCCTTTTCTGATTGAGGGGCAAAAGAAAAATCCCGCCCCTGACAAACGATCAGGGGTGGGATACAAAGTCGTATTCCACGGTTCCACCCTGCTTGCGCCCCACGGGGCGCCGCTCATTGGCCGCTGTAACGGGCGGTCCCGTCCCGCTTACTGCTCTGAAAAGAGGTTCAGCCGGGCAGCTCGGAAGTGGTAGGTCTTCGTCCATAAAGCAGGACCCTTTCACCATTCGGGCCCCTCTCTGGGTTTCTGGGAACGAGACGCGTCTTCGTCAACGCCATTTTTTCATCCCTACTCTAGCACAGTCTATGGCAAATGTCAATTACCATTTGTTGTTGTCATTATGTTAACTCTTTTGTAACAGTATTCATTTTTTCGGAACTTTTCCGGGAAATTTTTGCATATATACAAAATAACAGATGTAACCTGTGTTTACATAAATTCTAAAAAATTCAGAAAATAATGCAATTTTACTTGAAAACTTGACAAAATCGAATTTCCCGTTATAATACATACCTGTCGTGCATATGATTACAAAAAGTTACAGCTTGTAAACAATCGTTATTTATTCAACAAGAGTATACAGGCTGCAAAAGGAGGTATCCCCATGCACTACAGTACCTACTCCCTGCTGCACCGCCATTCCCCCTTGCAGCGTTTGGCCTCCGCCGTGGTCACCACGGCCCTGACGGCTTCGGCGCTGATGATTCCGGCGGCAGCCCAGAGTACCTATGTGATTCACGACCGGGACGAGGTCATCGTTCACACCACCTTCACCCGGGACCCGGACGAGGTCCTGCAGGAAGCCGGTGTGACGTTGGGCCGGTCCGACGTCTATACCGCCGCCCAGGGGGCCGACGGCCTGGACCTGACGGTCCTGCGCCGTCAGACGGTCCATCTGGTGGCCGACGGACAGGTCCACACCCTGGCCACCTACGGCGAGCCCGTTTCCCAGGTGTTGGACGCCGTGGGCGTCACCCTGGACAGTGACGACAAGAGTTCCGTTCCCCTGGACACCCCCACGGAAACCGGCATGACCATCGTCATCACCCGCGTCGAAACCAAAACCCTCACCTATGAGGAAACCGTCCCCGCCGGGGAGCAGGTGTTCCACAACAACGTCCTCCAGCCCGGCCAGGAGACCGTTTTGGAAGAGGGCAGCGACGGCATGCAGACCGTCACCGCCGCTGTCACCTATGAAAACGGTGTGGAAGTAAGCCGCACGGTCACCGACACCAATGTGACCACCGAAGCCAAGGACCGCATTGTCATCCGCGGCGCGGAAAGCGCCGCCATGCCCACCGACGCCGAGGGCAACGCCATTGTCACCGCCGGCGGCGAGGTGTTGGAATATGAACGGGTCATCAACGGCAAGGCCACGGCCTACAACTGTCCCGGCTATGTGGGCCGCACGGCCTCCGGCACTGTGGCCGAGGTGGGCAAGGTGGCCGTGGACCCCAGTGTGATTCCCCTGGGCTCTAAATTGTACATCGTCTCTCAGGACGGCCAATATGTCTACGGCTACTGCATTGCCGAGGATACCGGCGGCCTGATCAAAGGCAACAAAGTGGACCTCTATTTCAGTACATGGGATGAATGCATCCAGTTCGGTTACCGGCCTGTGACCATCTATGTGGTGGAAGAATAAAAATTGAAAAATCGTCCGTTGTCTGGTACACTATCCATGACAACGGACGATTTCTATTATTATATAGTATATCACGGAGGATCACCATGGATCTTTGCAATATCAACGACATCAAGGAGCTGCTGCACCGCCACGGCTTCCGGTTCTCCAAGGCCAAGGGCCAGAATTTTTTGACCCAGGGCTGGGTACCCCGGCAGATTGTGGAGGCCGCCGGCATCGACGAGACCTGCGGCGTTCTGGAAGTAGGCCCCGGCATCGGCCCCCTGACGGAACAATTGTGTCTCAATGCCGGAAAGGTACTGGCCGTGGAGGTGGACCGGACCTTGCAGCCCATCTTAGCCGAAACGTTGGGCCGCTTCGACAATCTGCGCATTCAGTTTGACGACGTGCTGAAGCAGGACATTGCCAAACTGGTGCGGGAGGAATTTCCCGGTCTGCGGCCCATGGCCTGCGCCAACCTTCCTTATTATATTACGTCGCCTGTACTGGCCGCCCTGCTGGAAAGCCGGGCCTTTGAAGCGGTCACGGTCATGGTCCAAAAGGAAGTGGCTCAGCGCATCTGTTCCAAGGCCGGCAGCGGCAATTACGGCGCGTTCAGCGTCTTCTGCCAATACTACGCCCAGCCGGAGCTGCTCTTTGACGTGCCGCCCTCCTGCTTCATCCCCCAGCCCAAGGTTATGTCGGCCATTTTAAAGCTGACCATGCGGACGGAGCCGCCCTGCCACATCGAGGATGAAGCCCTCTTTTTCCGGGTGGTCCGAGCCAGCTTCGCCCAGCGGCGCAAAACGCTGCTCAACGGTCTGTCCAGCGGCTTCTCCAATCTCAACAAGGAACAGCTTTCCGCCGTCATCGCGGATTGCGGTCTGCCCGCCAATGTCCGGGGCGAGACGCTGGAAATCGAGGGCTTCGCCGCCATCGCCAACGGGATTTATCAATTGATGCACTGACTGGGCAGCACCACCGGCACAGGCCGGGCGGCGGTGATGGAATCGGGCGTCACATCGCATTCCACCGCCAACAGCTGTACGCCCGCTTCCTGTGCCATCCACAACGCCTGTGCAAAAGCCGGGTCCCGTTCCACATTGGGCTCCACACGGGAGATGCCCGCCATCTGACAGACAAAGAGGATATAGGCACCATATCCCTCCTCCACAGCCTGCCGCAGATGGTGGACATGCTTCGCGCCCCGTTCTGTGGGGGCGTCGGGAAACCGGGCCACGCTGTCCTGCTCCAGCGTTACGCCCTTGACTTCCAGCAGACAGGGCCGCCCTCCGGCAATAAAATACCAGTCCAGCCGGGCGTCGCCGTAGCGGTGCTCGGCTTTCTGCTGCTCCACAGTCACCCCCAGACCGCCCTGCTGCATCCACTCCCCGGCCAGCCGGTTGGGAACCTGGGAATCAATATTGAATAAGGTGTCGCCCTTGCGGACGGTAATCAGGGACCATTGGGTTTTTCGCTTTGGGTCGTCGTGGTAGGTACACCAGACCTCCGCGCCGGGAATCAGAAGTTCTCCACAGCGGCCTGTGTTTTTCACATGGGCCACCACTTCCCTACCGTCGATGACCACATGGGCCAGAAAGCGGTTGGGGCGGCAGAGAAAGACGCCCTTGTGGATATTGTCGTATATAATCATAGGACCTCCGTTTTGTATAGCCCAAACGTTAAAAGTTTTACTCGATTTTTTTCAAAAAATCGCAGAGGTCCAGGGGGCGGCGCCCCCGGTCGCCCGCCGCAGCGGGCGAAATACCCGCGCCGCGCACGGCGCGAAATCCCCCAGCGTCCCCGGCGCCATCCGCAGATGGCGCAACCCTCGCGGCAACGCCGCAAGGCCCTCGTCTCCGCCCTGCGGGCGGCAGACGAGGGCCTTCTGTTTATTTCTCGTAGGTGAATTCCCAGTTATAGATGCTGACGGTGTCGCCGTCCTGAATCCCCATTTCCTCCAGCCGGGCAAACAGGCCGCTCTTGCGCAGCTGCCGGTCAAAGTACATCCGGGACTCGTAATCGTCAAAATTGACGTCACCCAGCAGCCGCTCCATCCAGGGGCCGGAGACGCTCCACACGTCGTCGAACTGCTCGATGGTCAATTCCTCCACGCCGCCGGCCTCGGCCAGGGGCTTCACATACTCCGGCTCGTAGACGATGACCGGGGGTAGCTGGGCCAGTTTACCCGCTACCACCTTCATCAGGTCCCGCGTACCGGCGGTGGTGGCGGCGGAGATTTCATAGAGCTCATAACCCCGCTCAGTAACGTACTTGCGCAGCCGCTCCAGGTTGTCACTGTCGGGGGGCAGCAGGTCAATCTTGTTGGCGGCCACAATCATGGGCCGCTCCGCCAGCTCCGGAGAATACTCCCGCAATTCGGCGTTGATCTTCTCGAAATCCTCCACTGGGTCCCGGTCCTCGCTGCCGGACACGTCCACCACATGAATCATCAGGCGGCAGCGGTCGATATGGCGGAGAAAATCGTGGCCCAGTCCCGCGCCCTCGGCGGCGCCTTCGATGATGCCGGGGATATCGGCCATGACGAAGGAGACGCCCTCCTCCACGTAGATTACACCCAGGTTGGGAAACAGGGTGGTGAAATGGTAATTGGCAATTTTGGGCCGGGCGTTGGACGTGACCGACAGCAGCGTGGACTTACCCACATTGGGGAAACCCACCAAACCCACGTCGGCCAGGAGCTTCAACTCCAAAATCACATCATGGGTCTCGCCGGGCAGTCCTGCCTTGGCAAAACGGGGCACCTGCCGGGTGGGAGTGGCAAAATGATGGTTGCCCCAGCCGCCCCGGCCGCCCTTGGCCAGGATGAAGTCCTCATCGTCGGACATATCCTTGATGATTTCATTGGTCTCGGCATCCCGGACCACGGTGCCGCGGGGCACCTTGATGATGAGGTTTTCACCGGCCTTGCCCTTGCGGCGGCCGCCCTCACCCTTGATGCCGTCGGCGGCGGTGTATTTGCGCTTGTAGCGGAAGTCCATCAGCGTGGACATGTGATCGTCCACCCGCAGGACAATGCTGCCGCCATTGCCGCCGTCACCGCCGTCGGGGCCGCCGGCGGCCACAAACTTCTCCCGGTGGAAGGCCACGGCGCCATCGCCGCCGCGGCCGGCCTTGACGGTGATTCTGACTTTATCAATAAATGCGGACATCGTCTTCCTCCATACTCCAAAAATCAATGACGAAAAAAATCCCGAACAGTGCTGTTCGGGATTTTTGATCGGTAAATTACTGCTCCACAGCGTAGACGGACGCCATCTTGCGATCCTTGCCCATGCGCTCGAACTTGACGGTACCGTCGATCAGAGCGAACAGGGTGTCGTCGCTGCCGATGCCCACGTTCTTGCCGGGGTGGATGTGGGTGCCTCTCTGCCGAACCAGAATGTTGCCAGCCAGCACGAACTGACCGTCGGCACGCTTCACGCCCAGGCGCTTGGCCTCGGAATCACGGCCGTTCTTGGTGGAACCGCCGCCCTTCTTGTGAGCGAAGAACTGAAAACCAATGTTAAGCATGTTATTGCACCTCCATGACTTCGATATAATCCGGATACTCGTCCCGCAGCTCGCAGAGGGTCAGCATCAGACCGGTAAGTACCGCCTGCACCGTCTCTTCCTCGTCGCAGGTTGCGGGGAGCGTCAAGGTGATCCGGGCCTCCTTGTCATTGACACGGGTTTTGGCGCGGCTGCCGCACACATCATTGATGGTGCACTCGGCCATCCGAATGGCCGTGGTGACGGCGGCGCAGACAATGTCGCTGCCCGCCTCGGCGTAGCCGCTGTGGCCCTCGCAGCAGAATCCGGTGATTCTGCCGTCCTGATCAAAAAATTCGACTCTGGTCATTACACAGAGATCTTCTCGATCTGCACCTTGGTGTAGGGCTGACGATGGCCCTGGCAGCTCTTGGAGTCCTTCTTGGGACGGTACTTGAAGACGGTGATCTTCTTGCCCTTGCCGTTCTTGAGGACCTTGGCAGCCACGGAAGCGCCGGCAACCACGGGGGTACCGAACTTGGAGTTCTCGCCGTCAACCACAGCCAGAACCTTGTCAAAAGTCACGGTCTGATCGGCTTCAACATTCAGCTTTTCGATGAACAGCACGTCGCCTTCCTTGACGTTGTACTGCTTGCCACCGGTAACGATAATAGCCTGCATTTCAAATTGCACCTACCTTTTGTTTGTAGACTCGCTCTGGAGGTGCGAGGGCATACCTCGACTGTCAACCTCTTCGATGCGGCTTTTCCAGTATAGCAGGACAACCGCCCGATGTCAAATGGTTTTTTGCATTTTTTCCGGTTTTTCTTATCGTTTTTTCAGATTGGTGCAGATTTCCGCCAGACAGTCCGACGCCTCCATGCGAAACCGGTCGTTGACCGTCAGATCGCCCAGGGACAGCACCCCCACCAGCTTGCCGCCCTCCACCACCGGCAGACGGCGCACCTGTTCCAACGCCATGCGCTGGGCAGCTTCCTCGGCGTCATCGCCGGGGGCGGCGGCCACAATGCGCCGGGTCATAATATCGGCTACGGCGGTTTTTTCCGGCGGCAGACCCGCCGCCACGCAGCGCAGCACAATATCCCGGTCCGTCAGCAAGCCGCAGAGCTTGCCGCCCTTGGCGCAGACGGGCACGGAGCCGATATTATACCGGGACAGCACCCGGGCCGCCGACGCGGCCATGTCCTCCGGGGCCACGCAGACCGGCCCCGGCGTCATAAAATCCTGTACTTTCATAAGTAAAAACTCCCTTCAGTATCCTCTGAAGGGAGTTTGGGAAGATTTCTCAATTCTTATACATTAAAAGGTATAGATACCATCGGCAGTCTGGACAAATTCCTTGCAGAAGAAGGCTTCGCAGGCTTTTGCCATATGGGCCGGGTCGTCGCTGCCCGCTGTCTCCACAGCGGAGTGCATAGCCAGCTGGGCCATACCGATATCCACCATGGGGATACTGACCAGCTGGGTCAGCAGATTGCCCAACGTAGAGCCACCGGCCTCGTCGGCCCGGTTGGCGAAGATCTGCACCGGTACCCCGGCTTCGTCGCAGACGGCCCGGAACAGGCCCGCTGTGACGCCGTTGGTGGTATACTTCTGGTTGGCCGAATACTTGACCACAACACCACCGTTGGGATAGACCCGGTTGGCCGGGTCGGCCTTTTCGGGGAAATTGGGGTGGACGGCATGGCCGTTATCGGCACTGAGGAGCATACTGTGGGCCAATGCCATGCGGCGCTGCTCACCGGTCAGGTGCAGGGCATCGGCTGCCCGCTCCAGCACGTCGGGCAGCAGGGTGCTCTTGGCACCCTGACGGGTGCCGCTGCCCACCTCTTCATTGTCAAACAGGCAGTAAATCTGCCCCAGTTTGGCGCTTTTTCCGGCATTTAAAAAACCTTCCAGCGTGGCATACGCACAGGCCAGGTCGTCAATGCGGGGCGACTGGAACAGCTCCCCTTCCGCGCCGATGCGGACGGCCTTCTGGCGGGGGCACAGGAACAGGTCCCGGCCCAGAATATCCGATTCCGCCACATTCAGCGCTTCGGCCAGCAGGGCCGTCAGGCTCTTGCCGCCGGACAGGCCATACAAGGGCTGCAATTCCTTCTGGCCGTTGAACTCGTGGCCCCGGTTTACATCCCGCTGCTGATGGATGGCCAGACTGGGCATGGTCAGCAGGTCCCGGTCCAGATAGACCAGACGGCTTTCCACACCCGTTTTGGTGCGGACAATGACGCGGCCCGCCACGGTCAGGGGCCGGTCCATCCAGGTATAGTGAATCATACCACCGTAACCCTCGGCGGACAGGCGGGCATACTTGGCGTCGCCATCCAGCCGGTCCCCTTTGACGGCAAAGGTGGGGACATCACTGTGAGCAGCTGTCATGCGCCAGGCTGTCAGCGTTTCACTTGGCAGGCGGAACGCGATAAGGCTGCTCTGATTGCGGGTGACATAATATTGACCACCGGGAGCCAAGGTCCAGGCGCTCCCCTCTTCCAGACGGGTGAAACCGGCCTGATTCAACAGATCCGCGGCAGCGGCCACGGCGTGGAAGGGGCTGGGACTGCGGTCCAGAAAGGCCATGGTGTTTTCCAAGGTTGCCATACTGTTCCTCCATTTTTATCGTTTTTTCATAGCATGTACAAAAAGGGCTGTTGCGATGCAACAGCCCTTGGGGATGGTGCTTACTTGGACAGGGAGGCGTCAATGGCCTCGGCGGCCTTCTTACCAGCGCCCATAGCCAGAATGACAGTAGCCGCACCGGTGACGGCGTCGCCGCCGGCATAGACCTGGTCGCGGGTGGTCATCATAGTGTCCTCATTGACAATAAGGCAGCCCTTACGGTTGGTCTCCAGGCCGGGAGTGGTGGAGCGGATCAGGGGGTTGGGAGAGGTACCCAGGCTCATGATCACAGTATCCACGGGCAGCTCGAATTCGCTGCCGGGAATCTCCACGGGTCTGCGGCGGCCGGAAGCGTCGGGCTCGCCCAGCTCCATACGGACGCACTTCATGGCGCCGACACGGCCGTTGCCATCGTTGAGAATCTCCACGGGGTTGCACAAGACCTGCAGCTCGATGCCCTCTTCCTTGGCGTGGTGCAGCTCCTCAGCACGGGCGGGCATTTCGGCCTCGCCGCGGCGGTAGACGATGTACACATGCTCGGCGCCCAGACGCTTGGCGCAGCGGGCGGCGTCCATAGCCACGTTGCCGCCGCCCACGACGGCCACGGCCTTGGACTGGATAATGGGGGTATCGTCCTCTTCCCGGAATGCTTTCATCAGGTTGACGCGGGTCAGATACTCATTGGCGGAGTAGACGCCCACCAGGGCCTCGCCGGGGATACCCATGAACATGGGCAGGCCCGCGCCGGAGCCGACAAAGACGGCCTTGTAGCCCATCTCGAACAGCTCGTCAATGGACAGGACCTTGCCGATGACCATGTTGGTCATAACGTTGACGCCCTGGGCCTCCAGCTTGTCAACCTCATTCTGGACGATGGCCTTGGGCAGACGGAACTCAGGGATACCGTAGACCAGCACGCCGCCGGCGGTGTGCAGAGCCTCGAACATGGTGACCTCATAGCCCTTCTTGGCCAGATCGCTGGCGCAGGTCAGACCGGCAGGGCCGGAACCGACCACGGCCACCTTCTTACCGTTGGACGGCACCTTTTCGGGCATCTTGTTGACGTTCTCCATGTACCAGTCGGCCACGAAGCGCTCCAGACGGCCGATGGCCACAGGCTCGCCCTTCTTGCCCCGGACGCAGACGGCTTCGCACTGGGTCTCCTGGGGGCAGACGCGGCCGGACAGGGCCGGCAGGGCGTTGGTGGAGGTGATAATCTCATAAGCGCCCATGAAGTCGCCCTCGGCCACCTTGGCGATGAACTCAGGGATACGGACGTTGACAGGGCAGCCGCCCACGCAGGGGGGCTTCTTACATTGCAGGCAGCGCTGTGCCTCGGAGACGGCCATCTCAGCAGTATAGCCCAGGGCCACTTCGTCAAAGTTATGGTTACGGACGTTGGCGTCCTGCTCCGGCATCGGAGTCTTGGTGGTCTGCATATTTGCCATGGTTATACTGCCTCCCTTACTTGATCAGGTCCTTGCCCAGCTCTTCGATGCGGCACATATGGGTCTTGGCCGTCTCGGTCTCCCGTGCCTTGTACACGGAGTTCCGGTTCATCAGCTCAGCAAAGTCCACCTGATGGCCGTCGAAGTCGGGGCCGTCCACGCAGGCGAACTTGACCTCGCCGCCCACGGTGACACGGCAGCCGCCGCACATACCGGTGCCGTCCACCATAATGGGGTTCAGGGAAACGGTGGTGGGAACGTTGAAGGGCTTGGTGGTGGCGGCCACAAACTTCATCATGGGGATGGGGCCGATGGCCAGAACTTCATCATACTGATTGCCCTGCTCCAACAGCTGTTGCAGCTTGGCGGTGACGAAGCCCTGCTCGCCATAGGAGCCGTCGTCGGTCATCAGGTAGAAGTTGTCGCAAGCGGCCTTGAACTCCTCCTCCAGGATGACGATGTCCTTGCTGCGGAAACCGGCAATAACATCCACCTGCACACCGGCTTCATGGAAAGCCTTGGCGGAGGGGTAAGCGATGGCGCAGCCCACGCCGCCGCCGACGACACAGACGCGCTTCTTGCCCTCGATGTTGGTGGGACGGCCCAGAGGACCGACAAAGTCGCGGATGGAATCGCCCTCGTTGAGCGCACCCAGCATATTGGTGGACAGACCGACTTTCTGGAAGATGATGGTGACGGTGCCCTTCTCCCGGTCATAACCGGCGATGGTCAGCGGCACCCGCTCGGATTTCTCGTCAATGCGGAAAATGATGAACTGACCGGCCAGAGCCTTTTTGGCCACAAAGGGGGCCTCAATCTCCAGCAGTGTGACGGTCGGGTTCAGCTCCTGCTTGCGCACGATTTTATACATGATGGTTCATCCCTTCATTTTTCGGCCCGCCGTTGGGATGGCGCGCCGGATTCATAGAAAACGAACATGGGTTCAGCCCATGGACGCAGAGGGGTAAGCGAGCGACGCCAGCCGCCCTGCATACAATTAAATTATAACATAATCGTCTTTTCATTGTAAAGGCGGACAGCCCTACTTTTATTCCATTTTCAGCAAAAATCCCCAAAATCCACAAAGATATCCCGGCTGGGAACCCGATTCCAGTGAAAATACCGCACCAATTCCCCGGCGGACACCGGTTCCGGCCGGTCCAGCAGTCCCGCCAGGGATGCCAGACGGCCCAAAAGGGCCTCCGCCGTCATGGTCTGCCGCAGAATCCCCAAATCCAAATCCCGCTCCCGCTTGCTCAGCCGCCGTCCGTCGGCGGCCAGCAGCAGGGGCACATGGTACGTCGCCGGGGGCGTCCCCTCCAACAATCTGTACAGGTACCGCTGCCGGGGGGTGGAATCCAACAAATCCCGGCCCCGGACCACCTCCGTAATGCCGCCCTCCAGGTCGTCCACCACCACGGCCAATTGGTAGGCATAGACGCCGTCGGCCCGCCGGATGATAAAGTCCCCGCAGTCGGCGGCCAGATTTTCCGAGATGGTCCCCTGTAGACCATCAGTGAAGGTGATGGTTTCATCCGGTACCATCAGCCGCCACGCCGGGGCTTTGGTCTTCTCCCGCCGCTGCTGCTCCGTCAGATGGCGGCAGGTCCCGGCGTAAAGCAAGCGGCCGTCGGATGCGTGGGGGGCGTTTGCCGCGTGGAGGTCTGCCCTGGAACAGTAGCAGGGGTAGACCAGACCCATGGATTCCAGTTTGGAAAAAGATGCGGCATAGGCATCGGTCCGCTGGCTCTGCCGCGTCTGCTCCCGGTCCCAGTCCAGGCCCAGCCATTGAAGATCGTCCTTGAGCTGGTCGCAGTATGCCGGACGGCACCGGTCCGGGTCCAGGTCCTCCAGCCGCAGGACCATTTCCCCGTTTTGGGACCGCACCGACAGCCACGCCAGCAGGGCGCTCCAAACGTTCCCCAGGTGCATCCGTCCGCTGGGACTGGGTGCAAACCGTCCCACCACCATATCCATTCCGCCTTTCCAAATCCTGTGCAAGCCCTTTCCGCGTCTGTATCACAGACTGCGCGGTAGCGCGTGCACTCAATCGAGTTCGTATTTGCTGTACAAAAGCACGTTTCCGTCGGAGTTCACGGTGACCGGCTGTTCCACCGATTCCGTCTCCGTCGCGGCCGTAAAGGTGTAGTATTCCCACTCCATGGGAATGGTGACTTCCCAGGTGAGGGCGTCCAACTGCTTCGGCGTGACGGTGTCGCGGTCGCAGGTCACCTCCGCCTCCACACTGGTGGTGAGCGTCACGGTGGCAAAGCCGTTTTCGATGCCCTCCAACTCTGCGTCCACGGTGAGCTGCCGGACAAAAACGCCCGGCGTCTGCCAGCCCAGGTTTTTATAGTCGATGCTGTGTTCCTCTGCATGGAACGTCACACTGTAAAGCCCCTGGCTCTCCCGGCTTTCCGGGTCCAGCAGATCGCGCAGATGGAGCACATACGTTTTTCCGTCCGTTTCCAGCACATACATGGTATGGCGTTTGACCACCGGTTCCGTCCTGCCGGGAAGATAGTCCCGCTCCGTCACACAGCCGTACAGCGCTTGGGAGAGAATCGGCCGGTCCAGAACGGTCATCAGCGTTTCAATTTGCCCCGGCAGGTCCTCTGCATGCTCCTGGGCATAGGGGGAAAACAGCTGAAACATGCCGTCGCTGTCCCCAGCTGCCGCCAGTTCCATCAACCGCTCCATGTCCGCGTCATCAGGGGTTTCCTCCCGATAGGAGAGAAAAATACCGGCCCGCTCCTCCCCGCTGCCGACTGCCCCGTTGTAAAACGTGCCATTGCCGCACAGCAGCCCCAAGTCCTCGGGAAAGACAGTGAGACTGTAAAATCCCACATTGCCTGGAATAAAATCGTCGTCTATCACATCGATGGCGGCGCATTCATACGCCCCGTCCCTGGTTTCCAGTTCAATGGTCCAATCGCGGGAGCGCCGAACCTGTCCATCGCTGATATATCCGTCGGACAGATTGCCGCCCAATCCGTGCTCCCAGGAGAGCACCTCCGCCTGGAAAAAGTCCTCCAGCTCCTCCAGACGTTCCTGAAAATCCCGCTGCTGATTTTTGGCCGCCGGGGAAAACACCTGATACAGCTGCTCCAAGTCCCCATCCCGCAGGCAGCCCATAAGCTTGTCGGTGGTATACTGGGCGGGATACAGGGGTTTATACTGCCCCTTGACCAGCCATTCTGTGCTCTTTTCGCCGGAAAACAGGCTGCAGCCGCTCAGAAACAGCAGAAGCAGCAGGGACAGGGCCGCAGCCGTCAGCCGGACCGCGGCGCGTCTGGGTTTTGCAGATGGATACATGGTTGGAACGTCCTCCCTCCATCGTCGGGCAATTCATAGGAATTTGCCGGACGTATCCCCACCAGTATACCGGCAAAAGTTCCCGTGGTCAACGGGCCTGTCCTGTGATACAATGGAGAAAATCACCAGAAACGGAGAAGTTCCATCATGTTGTTACGCGCAGAACAGGTGTCCATGAACTACGGCACCCGTCAACTTTTCACCGATGTGACCATTCACCTCAATGCCGGGGACCGCATCGGCATCATCGGCATCAACGGCACCGGCAAATCATCGCTGCTGCGGGTTATGGCCGGGGCCGCTGAGCCGGACAGCGGCACGGTGACGCTGGACCCCAACATTCAGGTGTCCTATCTGTCCCAGGACCCCCATATGGAGCCGGAGCATACGGTGATGGAGCAGGTGTTTGCCGCCTGGCCCGCCGAATTCCGGGAGCTGGCCGAGTACGAAGCCCGCTCCATGCTGACCCGGCTGGGCATCACCGATTTTGAGCAGAAGGTGGGCACCCTGTCCGGCGGACAGAAAAAGCGGGTGGCGTTGGCGGCGGCGCTGATTCACCCGGCGGATGTGCTGATTCTCGACGAGCCGACAAACCATCTGGACGCCGACATGGTGGCGTGGCTGGAGGAACGGCTGAAAAAATTCCGGGGCGGTCTGATTATGGTCACCCACGACCGGTATTTTCTGGAACGGGTTGTCACGGAGATTGCCGAGTTGTCCCATGCAAAATTACGATTCTATGAGGCCAACTATTCCAAATATCTTGAGTTAAAGGACCAGGAAGCCCAGATGCAGGAGGCGTCGGAGCGGAAGCGTCAAGCGCTGCTGCGGCGGGAACGGGAGTGGATTATGCGGGGCTGCCGGGCCCGGACCACCAAGAGCAAGGACCGGGTGGAGCGGTATCACGCCTTGGTCAACCAGACCCAGGAGGCCGCCGACGGTACGGTGCAGGTGGCGGCCCAGGCCAGCCGGTTGGGTAAGCAGATTATTGCATTGGACCACGTTTCCAAATCCTACGATGGTAAGGTGGCTATTGCGGATTTCTCCCTGTCCATCAGCCGGGAAGACCGGCTGGGCATTGTGGGCCACAACGGCGCGGGCAAGTCCACGCTGCTGAACATGATTGCGGGCCGTCTGGCCCCGGACAGCGGCACGGTGGAAATCGGTCAGACGGTAAAAATCGGCTACTTCACCCAGGAGGGCCGGGACCTGGACCCCAACCAGCGGGTGTTCGACTGCATTTCCGAAATCGGCAGTCAGGTGACCACATCGGAGGGCACTCTGTCGGCGTCGCAGATGTTGGAGCGGTTCCTGTTCCCGCCGGAGGTCCAGTACCGGCAAATCGGCAAACTGTCCGGCGGCGAACGGCGGCGGCTGTATCTGCTGAGCATTCTGATGCAGGCCCCCAATGTGCTGCTGCTGGACGAGCCCACCAACGACCTGGATATTACAACGCTGTCCATTTTGGAGGACTATCTGGAGACGTTCCCCGGACCGGTGCTGGCCGTGTCCCACGACCGGTATTTTCTGGACCGGCTGGCCGGTGAGATTCTCGAGGTAAGCGAAGGCGGCGCTGTCACCCGTCATGTGGGCAACTACAGCGATTACGCCGCGTCCCGGCCCGAACCGGAAGCCCCGGAGAAAAAGGCTGTGGAGAAAAAGGAGCCGCCGAAGCCCCGGCCCAAGAAATTGAAGTTCTCCTTTAAGGAGCAGCGGGAATATGATACCATCGACGCGGACATTGCGGCGCTGGAAGAAAAAATCGCCGCCTGTGACCGGGAGATTGCGGAAAACGCCTCGGATTATCTGGCGTTGGAGCGGTTGAGCGAAGAAAAAAGCCAGCTGGAAGCCCAGCTGGACGAGAAGACGGAACGGTGGGTTTATCTGACGGAACTGGCCGAGCAGATTGAAGCGCAGCGGCAGGAGGGGAACCGATGAAACATCGAGCTTGGAAAGAGTGGGCCATCCGGCTGGTGCTGCTGCTGTTGGGTCTGACGGTGGCCCATCTGGGCGTGACGCTGTTTTTGCAGTCGGATTTGGGTTCGGACCCCTTTTCGGTGCTGGTCCAGGGCATTTCCATGCAGGTGGGGCTGTCCTTCGGCACGACCCATGTGATTGTGACCTGTGCGTTGATGGCGATTATGCTGGTGACCACCAGGGGCTATGTGCTGCCGGGTACGGTGGTCTGCGCATTCTGCGGCGGGCCGATTATCGACGCATTCACGTGGCTGTTGGGGGGCTTCATCAACGCTTCCCTGCCCATGGCGCTGCGGGTGTCGTCGTCGGTGGTGGGCTGCGTGATTCTGGCGGCGGGTATGTCGCTGGTGATTCGGTCCGATGCCGGTACGGGTCCCAATGACCTGGTAGCGGTGATTCTGGCCGATAAATTGAAACGGTTTCAGTTCCGGTGGGTCCGGATGACGTGTGATGCGGTGTTTATGGTGGTGGGCTTCGTCTTGGGCGGTACCGTGGGATTGGGTACGGTGCTGGCAGTGTTCCTGATTGGCCCTGTGGTCCAGTGGTTCCTGCCCCGGAGCCAGAAAATTGTGGAGCGGTGTGTTCGCACCATGCCCAAAGTCTCCTGAGCACTCAAAAAATAAAAGGTTTACTCGATTTCTCAAAAATCGAGTAAACCTTTTATTTTTGGGTTTGTGCGGTGTTTAAAGAGCGGTATCCGGTGGCGAAATTCACCAGATTATCCGGCTGTTCTCCATGCAAAAACTTTTTCAAGTTCCGGCAGACAGTCTCCACGATTTTCTCCGTGGTCTCCGGCACATCCCCGAAACTGGCGCCCGCCACATGGGGCGTAATCAGCACATCCTCCCGCCGCCACAGCGGATGCTCCGGCGGCAGCGGTTCCGGGTTGGTCACATCCAGCACCGCCCCGGCCAGGTGGCCCGACTCCAGCACCGCATTGAGCACATCCGGGTCCAACAGCGTTCCCCGCCCCACATTGACCAGCAAGGCCGTGTTTTTCATGGACCACAATACCTCCCGGCTCAGCAGTCCCCTGGTCTCCGCCGTATTGGGCAGGGCGCACACCACCACATCGGCCCTTCCCCACAATCGGGGCAGGGCCTCCATGGTATACATCTCATCAAAGCAATCGGGCTTTTCTCGTGCCGTCCGCCGGACGCCAATCACGGCTCTGGGCAAAAAGGGCCGCAGCCGTTTGGCCAGCTCCGTGCCAATATCTCCGGCACCGACAATCAAAACCGTCGCGCCCTCGATGCCCTTTCCTGACAGCTGGGGCCGCCACACGCCCCGCTCCTGCTGGCGCACATAGGCGTCCAGGTGGCGAAGCCGCAGCAGCACCGCGCCGAGGATATACTCCGCAATCACGCCGCCGAATGCGCCGGTGGCGCAGCTGACCAGAACGTTGTCCGGAAACCACGGGGCCTTGGTATAGAGGTCTGCCCCGGCCCAGGTCATCTGAATCCACCGGAGATTGGGCGCGTCCGCCAACGTCTCCGGCTTCGGCTCCCCAACGATGGCTGTTGCGGCCCTAAAGGCCGTCCGCCGCTGCTCCTCGTCGCAGTCCTCCGCAAAGAGCACCGGCACGGACCCGGCGGCAGCCCGCAGCCGTTCCCGCTGGGCCGGTGTAAACGACGGCAGCACATAGACGCTCATGCTTCCGGCTCCTCCACCGGCAAATCCACAAAAATCGGCTCGTGGTGCAGCTCCGGCAGCACCTTATGAAGCAAATCGTCCATGGTAAACCAGATGGTGGACGTGTTGATGCAGGGGTGACAGCTGACATTTTTCGCGTCGGCAACGGATTTGTCAATAACCAGCTGCACCTGGTTTTCCGTGTCGTGCATCAGTCCCAGCACCGTGACGGAACCGGGTGTCAGATTCAGATACCGCTCCATCTCCTCGGCACCGGCAAAGCTGAGCCGGGCCACGCCCAGCTGCTTGGACAGGTCCTTGGTCTTGAACACCTTTTCCCCGTCCAGCATCAGCAGATAGAAGTTGGTCCTCTGCCGGTTACAGAGAAACAGGTTTTTACAGATCTTCTCCCCCAAAATCTGCTCCACGGCCTCACACTGGGCGATGGTGTCGGCGTGGCTGTGGTCGGCACGGGCATACGGGATTTCCAGCCGGTCCAGCAGGTCGTAACAGGCCATCTCCTTAGGCAAACGGTTGGCCGCCGAAGCTGGCCGCCCGTGATACAGCGTTTGATCAATGTAAAATTCGTCCATTTTATACCTCAATAGCCGCGGATGTACAGATCATCCACAGTGATATCCCGCTCATAGGGATTGATGCAGCGGTTCACCGTATCGGGCACCGTGTAGGGGTCCAGCAGATAGTAGGAGCCGCCGGAAATGGTGGTGGCCGTACCGGGCAGCGTCTCCGTCTGGATATTGTCCAAATCACAGCGCAGCATGGACCAGGCCAGCCACGACAGCTCCTTGACGCTCAAATCCGTCTCCACATTGCCGCCCAGCCAGGCCACCAGCTGGGGCGTCTTGAACACCAGCGTGGGACTGACCCACTGTTTGGCCGCCGCCGAGACAAAGTCCCGCTGCACATCCACACGGCCCAAATCCGCCGTGGCATAGCCGGAGCGGAACCGCACCAGACCCATGGCCTCGGTGCCGTTGAGCTTCTGCTCGCCGGCCTTCAAATCAATGTAGAGGTCCTGGCTGGGGTCGTTGTAGTACATATCCTGGGGCACGTTGAAGGTGACGCCGCCCATGATATCCACCAGGTCCACAAAGCTGTCCAGATTGACCATAATATAGCCGTCGGGCCAGAATCCAATGGACTCCTTCACCCGCTGCTGGAGCATTTCCATGCCCTCCTCGCCGCCGCCGTTGATGCCGTAGACGCCGTTGATTTTGGGCACCGAATAGGAGCCGTTGACCCGGGTATCTCTGGGAATACTGACCAGCGACACCTGTTTGTCACTGGTATTGACATTCATCAGCATCAGGGTGTCGGTGCGGGTGCCGCCCTCGTCGGTACCGATGAGCAGAATGGTGGAGGAACCGGCCTTGCGGGCGCCCAGACTGTCCGCGCCGTCGTAGACGGGCTGGGTGGCGATGATCTTGGACACCAGGGCCACCAGCGCCGCCAGCACCAGAAGAATCAGCAGCAGAATGAAAATGCGCTTGATCCAACGGCCTTTGCGTTTCTTTCTGGGGCGCTCGTACACCTCGTCGTCCTCCTCATCCTCGTCGTCGTCCTCGTCCTCGAACATCTGCCGGGCGGACATGGGACCCTGGGCACGGCGGACCGCCCGTTGGGCGTCGCTGCGGGACTGGGGCGGGGCCGCCGAGGGCTTTGGCTGGGGATTGCGTCCGCCGGTGGGCGTCTCCACAGGCCGGGCCGCCCGGGCCGAAGCGCTGCGGACCACCTGGGCCCGGTTCTCGGGGCCAAAATATTCACCGGCAAAATCGGGCTGCTCCCAGGGCGGCACCGGTTTGGAATGCTGCGGCATATGGATGGGAGTATATTGCTGCGTCTCGTCGGAGACGGCTTTGTGGCTGGGTGCGGCAGGCTCTTCCGGAGGCACGTCTCCGCCGTCGGCCCCGTCCTCGCCCAGCAGCCGCCGGACATCCGACAAAATCTCGTCCAGATCGTCGGAATCGTAAGGGGACATCACGCCACTTCCTTTCCTGTTTTTACCTGGACCGCGCCCATGGGCAGCCGTCCGGGTCTACTATTTTAATACGAAATTGCGGCTGTGTAAACGAGATTTTTTGAAAAATCGGGAAATTCGTCGAAATTCTACTGCGTAAATCTACTGTACTATCTTTACAGACACGGTTGGACTGTGGTATACTGAAAACGAATTGGAATAATTTCACTAGGAGTTTTGGCCATGGATGTGTCTGTTGTTCCCTGTTCTACATACGATCTGTCCCAGTGCCGCCAGGCGTTGGAGCAATTGCTGTCCCCCCTGGGGGGCCTGGACTGGGTACGCCCCGGTATGCGTGTGGGACTCAAGGCCAATCTGATTACATTTCTCAAACCCGACGCCGCCGGCACCACCCATCCGGTGGTGCTCAGCGCCCTTTCGGAGCTGCTGACCGAACGCGGCGCGGAAGTCATCATCGGTGACAGCCCCGGCGGACTTTACAATGCCGCCTTTGTGGGCCGGGTCTACAGCGCCGCCGGACTCCATGAGACGGAACAGCACGGGGCCAAGCTCAACCAGGATTTCTCCCAACGGGACGTGGAATACCCCGAGGGCCGAATCTGCCGCCGCTTTCCCTATACGGCATGGCTGGATTCCGTGGACGCCATCATCAACGTGTGCAAGCTGAAAACCCACGGTATGATGGCCCTGTCCTGCGGTGCGAAAAACCTTTTCGGCGTCATCCCCGGCACCCGCAAGCCGGAATTCCATTTCCAGTTTTCCAACCCGGCGGACTTCGCCCGGATGATCATTGATCTGGATGAATATGTCAAACCGGTGCTCCACATCTGCGATGCCATTGTGGGCATGGAGGGCAACGGCCCCACGTCCGGTACGCCCCGGCCCGTGGGCTGTCTGGCCGCCTCGGCCAGCCCCCACCATCTCGACCTGGTCTGTGCCGCTTTGGTGGGACTGGGCCGCAGCGACGTGCCCACGTTGGAGGCCGCTTACGAGCGGCAGATGATTCCGGCCACGGTGGAGGAACTCACCGTCTCCGACGGCTGGCGGGACTTTATCGTGCCCGATTACCAGCGCATTCAGGGCCAGAGCAGCTTGCTGTTCCGGGGTCGCGGCGGTCTTTTGGGCCGTGTGGGCGGCGCCGTCATCCAGGCTGCCGTCTGCCCCCGGCCCACGGTGAAGCCGTCGGTCTGCGTCGGCTGCGGCGAATGCGCCCACGTCTGCCCGGCCAAGGCCATTACGATGAAAAATAAACTGCCGGTCATCGACCGCCGGGCCTGTATCCGCTGCTTCTGCTGTCAGGAGTTCTGCCCCAAGGGGGCCATGATACAGCACCGGCCCCTGGCCGCCCGGATTTTGAATCCATAAAAAGGAGTGTTCTTCCATGAAACTGATGATTGCCTCCGATCTCCACGGCTCGGCCCATTGGTGCCGCAAGCTGCTGGATGCCTACGAGCGGGAGCAGCCGGACCGGCTGCTGCTGCTGGGGGATATTCTCTACCACGGCCCCCGCAACGATCTGCCCAAGGCCTACGATCCCAAAGCCGTCATTGCCATGCTGAATCCGCTGGCTGACCGGCTTTTGTGCGTCCGGGGCAACTGCGACTGCGAGGTGGACCAGATGGTGCTGGACTTCCCCATTCTGGCCGACTACGCCGTGCTGACCTGGAATGGCCGTCTGATCTATGCCACCCACGGCCACCTTTTCGGTGAGAACAACCCGCCCAAATTGCAGCCCAAGGACATTCTGCTCTGCGGTCACACCCATGTGCCCCGGTGCAAGGCCCACGATGGATTCACCTATTGGAATCCCGGCTCCGTGTCCATTCCCAAGGAGAACTCCCACCGGGGGTATATGCTGCTGGAGGGCGACCGGGCCGTCTGGAAAGAGCTGGACGGCGACACGGTCATGGAGACGAAAATTTGACCCGCCCCAGCCGCCTGCTGACGGTGCTGCGGGCCGTGGTCACGGCACTGCTGGTCCTCAGTGGTTCCATTGCCGTCCCCATCCTCTGCCGGTTTTTCTACTACCTGCACATTGGTCCCCTGGGACTGGTGGAGCAGACGGGCTTGTCGGCGGACCAGATTCGGCAGGCCTACAATGAAATGATGGACTTCTGCATCGGCCGGACGGAGGTGTTCTCCGCCGGTGTTCTGCCCTTTTCGGAATCGGGGCGGGATCATTTTGCCGATGTGGGCGTGCTTTTCCGGCTGGATTTGGCAATTCTGACCGGTTCCCTGGCAGCATGGCTGCTGCTGTGGTTTCTGGGCCGCCGGACCCGTCGGGTCCCGGCGCGTCTGCTGGGTCACGGGCCGGGATTCTGGGCCGCTGTGGGGCTGGGCGCTGTGTTTTTGATCATCGGCGCTCTGGCGGCTCTCGATTTTGACCGGGCCTTTGTCCTGTTTCATACGGTGTTTTTCCCCGGTAAGACCAACTGGGTCTTCGACTGGCGGACCGATCCCATCATTCTGCTGCTGCCGCAGTCCTTTTTCCGCAACTGCGCCCTGTTGATTCTGGGGGTGCTGCTGCTGTGGTGCGGCGCGCTGGTGGCGCTGGATCTCCGCACCCGTCGAAAACACCGCATACCATCTGCATAAAACGAGGGGTTTGTCCGGACGGACAACTCCCTCGTTTTTTACTTCACTTAACAAAAGTACAGGCGGCGTTGCCGCCGGAACTGGAGGTGCCTCATGAAGCAAAGAATGGAATTTCTCAAACTGGAACCAGCCCTGCACCGCTGGCTTCTGGCCCAGCTGGAACACGCTCCCGCCACCCTTTCCGGCGCGGCGGAGCTCCATGAGGCCATGTCCGATTTACAGCAGGGACATGTGTCCTCTCTGATGATGGAACTGCTGCCCGCGGACACACCGGCCATTGTTCCGGAGGAGCGGCTGGTCTGCGGTCCGCTGACCATGTACCCCAGCAGCCACCGGGTTCTCAAGGAGGGCGCGGAATTACTGCTGACCCCAAAAGAGTTTGATATTCTCCTGCTTTTAATGCAAAAACCCGGACAAGTTTTTACAAAAGAGCAGATTTATCAGGCCGTCTGGGGCGACCCCTACTACATGGACGAGAGCAATATTATGGCCTTTATCCACAAGCTGCGCCGGAAAATTGAACCCAATCCCGACGCACCGGTCCATCTGCTCACGGTCTGGGGCGTGGGTTACCGCCTGGTGGATGGTTTCTGAATCGCAAGAAAATTGCAAGGATTTTGCCATGGGCAAATTCCTGTAAATTCGCTAAGCTGGCTATGGTCTGAAACAAGACCGCAGAATTTGGCGTCAACCGCCAACGCAAACCATGCATTTTTCAATCTCTGAAGGAGGTGCGAACCATGGACAACGACAGAAGTAGCAGTCACAGTATGCGGCCGAAGCCACGACACGGCCTTTGGGCGCCCATGGGCCGCGCCGCTCGTTTCTGCCGCCGATCTTACGGAACGGAGGAAACGACCAATGAAGAGAATTATGAACACACCTGCTGTCCGTGCCGGCCAGCAGGCCATGCGGCTGCAATTCGCAGCCACCAACCCCTCCCGTGCGGTGCTGGAGCACCTGCACACCGCCCTTTCCGGCCTCACGCCTGAGGCAGTCACGGAAAGCCGTACCCAGTACGGCCCCAACACCATGGAGCGCAGCAGCCGCCCCTCCCTGTTTCATCAGCTGTGGAGCGCCTTTGTCAATCCCTTTACGGCGATTCTGTTTTGCCTGGCCCTGGTGTCCACTGTCACCGACATGATTTTTCCCCGGTTCTCGCTGTTCGGCAGCACGCCGGAGGAATTCGACCCCATTACGGTCATCATCATTCTGAGCATGGTGACCATTTCCGGCATTCTGCGGTTTGTCCAGGAGCGCCGCAGCTCCAACGCCTCGGAAAAGCTCCTGGCCATGATTACCACCACCTGCACCGTCACCCGCGACGGCGCAGAGCGGCAGGAGTTGCCCCTGGAAGAGCTGGTGGTGGGCGATATCATTCACCTGTCCGTGGGCGATCTGATTCCCGCCGACGTCCGCATTCTGGAGGCCCGGGACTGCTTCGTCAGCCAGGCCGGTCTCACCGGTGAGAGCGCCCCCATCGAAAAGACGGCGGCAGCGCTTCCCGCCTACAAGAGCGCCGCAGAATGCGAAAATTTGGCCCTCCAGGGCAGTAGTGTCGTGTCCGGCACGGCGACCGCCGTGGTACTGGCAGTCGGCGGCGAAACGCAGTTCGGCGCCATTGCCGCCAGCCTGTCCAAGGAGCCCACCGAGAGCAGCTTCACCCGTGGCATCAACGCCGTGTCCAAGGTCCTGATCCGCTTTATGCTGGTCATGGTGCCGCTGGTCTTTGTGCTGACGGGGCTGACCAAGGGCAACTGGCTGTCGGCCTTCCTGTTCGCCATCTCCGTGGCCGTGGGTCTGACGCCGGAGATGCTGCCTATGATTGTCACCACCTGCCTGGCCAAAGGCGCGGTGGTCATGGGACGGCGGCAGGTCATTGTGAAAAATCTCAATGCCATTCAGAATTTCGGCGCCATGGATGTGCTGTGCACCGACAAAACCGGTACGCTGACCCGGGACGAAGTGGTTCTGGAATACCACTGGAACGTGGAAGGCCGGGAGGACCTGCGGGTGCTGCGTCACGCCTACCTGAACAGCTATTTCCAGACCGGATATAAAAACCTTATGGATTTGGCGATTATCCGCAAAACGGAAGAATCGGAAGCTGCTGATCCCCGGCTCACAGACCTGTCCGAAGCCTACGAGAAGATGGACGAGATTCCCTTCGACTTCCAGCGCCGCCGTCTGACCACGGTGGTCCGGGACCGTCAGGGCAAAACCCAGATGGTGACCAAGGGGGCTGTGGAGGAGATGCTCTCCGTCTGCGCCTATGCGGAGTGTGACGGCGCAGTTCGGCCCCTGGACGAGGAGCTGCGCCGCCGGATTCTGGACACGGTGGCATCCCTGAACGACAAGGGCTTTCGGGTGCTGGCTCTGGCACAGAAGAGCAACCCCTCCCCGGTGGATGCATTCGGCGTGGCCGACGAGCAGGACATGGTGCTGCTGGGCTATCTGGCATTCCTGGACCCCCCCAAGGAGTCCGCTGCTGCGGCCATTGCCGCCATGGCGGCCCATGGTGTGGCCGTCAAGGTCCTGACCGGCGACAATGACAAGGTGACGGCCACGGTGTGCCGTCAGGTGGGATTGCCGGTGGACCATCTGCTGCTGGGCAGCGATATCGAGGCCATGGACGACAAGACCTTGGCCCGTGCGGTAGAAACTACCACGGTATTTGCCAAGCTGTCCCCCGCCCAGAAAACCCGCATCGTTCAGGCGCTCCGGGCCAACGGTCACACGGTGGGCCATCTGGGCGACGGCATCAACGACGCCGCCGCCATGCAGGAAGCTGACATTGGTATCAGCGTCGATACGGCGGTGGACGTGGCGAAAGAGGCCGCCGACCTGATTCTCCTGCAAAAGGATTTGATGGTGCTGGAGGACGGCATTCTCGAGGGCCGCAAGACGTACGCCAACATGATCAAATACATTAAGATGACGGCGTCTTCCAACTTCGGCAATATGTTCTCTGTGCTGGCGGCTTCGGCGCTGCTGCCCTTCCTGCCCATGGCCAGCTTGCAGTTGATTCTGCTGAATCTGGTCTATGACCTGTCCTGCACGGCCATTCCCTGGGACCATGTGGACGAGGAATTCATTGCCCAGCCCCGGACCTGGGACGCCAATTCCGTGGGCCGGTTCATGGTGTGGATGGGTCCCGTCAGCTCCACCTTTGATCTGCTGACCTACGCGGTGCTGTACTTCTTTATCTGCCCCCTGGTGGTATCCCACGGCATCCCCTTCCATCAGCTTTCCAGCCACTTCTCCGGTGCGGAGCTGGCAGCCATGCAGCAGCATTATGTGGCTTTGTTCCAGGCCGGTTGGTTTGTGGAGTCCATGTGGAGCCAGACGTTGGTCATTCATATGATCCGTACCCCCAAGCTGCCCTTTATCCAGAGCCGGGCTTCGGCTCCTGTGACGGTGCTCACTGGAATGGGCATTGCCCTGCTGACGCTGGTACCCTTTACGGCGTTCGGCGCGGCCATCGGATTCAACGCCCTGCCCGCTATGTACTTCGCCTATCTGGTTCCCTGCATTCTGCTGTATATGGCCCTGGCGACACTGCTGAAAAATCTCTATGTCCGCCGTTACGGCCAGCTGTTGTAAGAAAATTGAAAAGTTTTACTCGATTTTTTTCAAAAAATCGCGGAGTCCAGAGGCAGCGCCTCTGGTCGCGCCTCGCAAGGCGCGAAACTCTCTATATGTCCCCAGCGCCATCCGCAGATGGCGCAACCCCTGCGGCAATGCCGCAAGGCCGCCGTCCCCACCCCCATGCGGGTGGCGGACGGCGGCCTTTTTTCTCCCTCCCCCTTGACAGCTGTGTATCTATGTGGTATTACTGTATATGTCAAGTATATACAATATGACATCACGAGGTGCACCATGGATATCATCATCAGCAATTCCGGCGGCGTGCCCATCTATGACCAGATCACCCGGCAGATCAAGGGCCTGATTCTGCGGGGGGAGCTGCGGGAGGGCGAGGCCCTGCCCTCCATGCGGCTGCTGGCCAAGGAGCTGCGCATTTCCGTCATCACCACCAAGCGGGCCTATGAGGAATTGGAACGGGACGGATTTATCACCACCGTCCCCGGCAAGGGGTGTTTTGTGGCCCCCCGCAATCTGGAGTTGGTCCACGAAGAGACGCTGCGGCGGGCCGAGGAACATCTGTCCCAGGCCGTGGACATCGCCAAAACCGGCGGCGTCTCCCTGGCCGAGCTGACCGAAACCCTCAGCCTTCTGTATGGAGAGGAGTAATTCATTGTGAACGCATTGGAAATTTCCCATCTGACCAAGGATTACGGCACGTTCAAACTGGACGACGTTTCCATAACGGTGCCCGGCGGCACCATCATGGGGCTGATCGGTGAAAACGGCGCCGGAAAATCCACCACCATCAAATGTATTCTCGATTTGGTCCGGCCCGACGCCGGTACCATCCGGGTGTTCGGCCTGGACCACCGCAGGGACGAAAAAGCCGTCAAGTCTCAGATTGGCGTGGTGCTGGATGAATCTTTGTTCCACGAGGCGCTGACCCCGGCTCAGGTAGGCAAGAGCCTGCGCCGCATCTATCCCAACTGGGATCGGCGGTGCTATGAGACATATCTGAAAAAATTTGACCTGCCGGAAACCGCCCCCATCAAGTCCTTTTCCCGGGGAATGAAAATGAAATTGTCTCTTGCCGCTGCCTTTGCCGCCAAACCAAAATTGCTGCTGCTGGACGAGGCCACCGCCGGGCTGGACCCGGTGGTACGGGATGAGATTCTCGACGAATTTCTCGAATTTATTCAGGACGAGACCCACGCGGTGCTGATCTCCAGCCACATCACCAGCGATTTGGAAAAGGCCGCCGACTATGTGACCTACCTCCACCATGGCAGGGTGGCGCTGACCGGGGCCAAGGACGAACTTTTGGACACCTACGGCAAACTGATTTGCGGCCGGTCCGATTTGGACCGGGTGGACCGCTCCCTGCTGGGCGGCATCCGGGTGGGACAATTCGGCTGTGAAGCACTGGTGAAGGACCGCCACGCCTTTATGCGGCGGTATCCGGAACTGACTGTGGACCCGGCAACGTTGGATGAAATCATGGTATTAACGGAAAAGGAGACGGTACGATGATTGGTCTGGTTTACAAGGATTGCATGACATTAAAAAAGCAGCTGACCACCCTGCTGATGTTCCTTCTGGCCTATGGCGCTTTGACCGTAGCCGGAGTGTTCGATGTGTCCATTCTGGGGGCACTGGTAACCGTTATGGGCATGACCATTCCCATGTCCTCCGTGGCCCTGGATGACGCGGCCCGCTGGGACCGTTACGCCGTCGCCACCCCCGCCGGACGCCGGGGCGTGGTGGCCGGAAAATATGTCTTTACGGCTCTGGTAATTGTTGTCAGCTCCATCTTTGCCGTGCTCCTGATGGTGGGCCTGTCTCTGGCGGGTCTGTCGAAACAAACGCTGACGGAGAATCTTGTGGTTGCCCTCAGCTGTGCCGCCGTAACACTGCTGCTCAACGCTGTCATTCTCCCCTTTTTGTTGAAATACGGCGCGGAAAAGGCCCGTGTAATCAGTATGACCGTCTTTGTGGTGATTTTCGGCGGGGCGCTGCTGCTGGAAAATCTCTGGGACAACGGTATGGTACTGCCGGAGATTCCCGCCGGTCTGGTACAGGCATTGCCGGTGCTGTTCTGTAGTTTGGCCGTGGGCGCGTTTGTGGTTTCGTATGTGATTTCGCTGGGGATTTACAACCGGAAGGAATTTTAAGATGGTACGCAGAAAGCCACCGTCCGCCACCCGCTTTGGGGTGGGGACGGTGGCTTTGGCCGTTGGCCGGGGATTGCGCCATCTGCGGATGGCGCTTGGGACGACAGGGGATTTCGCGCCGTGCGCGGCGCGGGTGTTTCGCCCTCTGCAGCGGGCGCGACCGGGGGCGCTGCCCCCTGGACCCCTGCAACTTTTTGAAAAAAGTTGACAAAAACTTTTTATTTTGGGTGCGTCAGGCACGGTGGGGCTCCAGCTTTTGGGCCAGTCCCGCCCGGCGCAATGCCGGACGCAGCGCCGCGTAAATCGCTACGGCGGCAACGGCGGAAATCACTGCATTGATGGAAGTAGACGCCACATTCCAGGCCAGCGTCACCTCAGCGGCAGGCTTGCCCAGAATCACCAGCTTATAGAAGTAACCCACCAGAGGATCAAAAATCACATTGAACAGCAATCCCGCCGCCGCTGCCAGCGCCGACCAGCGGAGGATATGGCGGGGGTCATTGCTTTCGCTGATGCGCCCCAGCTTATGGGCCACAAAGCCGGTAATCAGGCCGATGCACAATTTCAAAAGGAACGTTTTGGGGGCGTAAATCACATAGACCGGGTCGAACAGGTCTCCGATGGTCATACCAATGGCGCCGCCGAGACCACCGGCCAGACCACCCATAAGCAGTGCGCCCAAGACACAGACGGCGTTGCCCAAATGAATGGAGGTGGCGTCGCCGCCGGGCAGGCTGATTTTGATTTGCAGAAAGGTGAACACCACATAGGACATAGCCGCCAGCATGGCAATGGCCGTGACCCGCTACAAGCTGAGATAGGACTGTTTCATGGGAAAGACTCCTTTGTTTCTCTGAAGTGTCACCATCATAGCAAAGAACTGACCGCTTTGAAACGGTCAGTTCTGTTATTTTTTATGGTGTCAGTTTTCGACGCCCTTCATGGTCAGGCTGATGCGTTTCCGCTTTTCATCCACCTCCAGGACCGCCACTTTCACCACGTCGCCTACGGCGACCACCTCCGACGGGTGTTTGATAAACTTATTGCAGACCTGGGAGATATGGACCAGACCGTCCTGATGGACGCCGATATCCACGAACACGCCGAAGTCGATGACATTGCGGACCGTGCCGCTCAGGACCATACCGGGCTTTAAGTCCTTCATTTCCAATACATCGGTACGGAGAATGGGGGCGGGCAGCTCGTCGCGGGGGTCCCGGCCCGGTTTGCACAGCTCGGCGGCCACGTCCCGCAACGTGGGCACGCCCACGCCGCAGGCGGCGGCGGCTTTCTCCTCGCCCACCGCTTTCAACCGTTGGGGCAGCTGGTCAATAGCGGCGGTGCCCACGTCGGCGGCGGTATAGCCGCAGAGGGTCAGCAGCTTTTCGGCGGCATCGTAGCTCTCCGGATGGACGGCAGTATGGTCGAGGACCTGCTTACTCTCCGGCACACGCAGAAAACCGGCGCACTGTTCAAAGGCTTTGGGACCCAGCTTGGGCACTTTCAACAGCTGTTTCCGGCTGGTGAACGGTCCGTTTTCCTCCCGGTAGGCCACAATATTTTTAGCGGTGGTGGCCGTCAGACCCGCCACCTGTTTCAGCAGAGGTGCCGACGCTGTGTTCACATCCACGCCCACGGCGTTGACGCAGTCTTCCACCACGCCGCCCAGCACCGCGTCCAGCTGCTTCTCGGGCATATCGTGCTGATACTGGCCCACGCCGATGGCTTTCGGCTCGATTTTCACCAGTTCCGCCAGCGGGTCCTGCAACCTGCGGGCAATGGACACGGCGGACCGCAAATTCACGTCAAACTGTGGAAACTCCTCGGCGGCCAGCTTGGATGCTGAATACACCGACGCGCCTGCTTCGTTGACCATCATATAGGAAAGGCCCCCGCCCATACGGCGAATCAGTTCCACGGCCATCTGCTCCGTCTCTCTCGACGCCGTGCCGTTGCCGATGGCCAAATGCTCCACGCCGTGCTTTTTCACCAGCCCCGACAGAATGGTGATGGCCTCCTCCTTTTTCTTCTCGGAAAAAGTGGGATAGACCACAGCAGTATCGAGAACCCGACCTGTGCCGTCCACCACGGCCACCTTACAGCCGTTGCGGTAGCCGGGGTCGAGACCCATGGTGACCTTGCCCTTGACGGGGGGCTGGAGCAGCAGCGGTTTCAGATTCAGCGCAAAATTATGAATGGCGGCCTCGTTGGCCGTCTCCGTCAGAGCGTTGCGGATTTCCCGCTCCATGGACGGCTCCAACAGCCGGTCATAGGCGTCCTCCGCGGCGGCCCGGACAAAGGCCATGGCCGACGAGCCGGGTACCACCACGGAGCGGAAGATGGTCCGGAGACTTTGCTCCCGGTCCGCGTCCACGGAAACTTTCAGAAATTCCTCTTTTTCGCCCCGGTTGATGGCCAAAATCTGGTGGCTTTGCAGCTTATGGAGGGGCTGGTTGAAGTCGTAGTACAGGCGGTAGACGGAGTCCGTATCCTCCTTGGCGGCCTTGGTCCCCATCTGGCCACGCTGCATCATCTGCTGGCGCAGGACCTTGCGGATATCGGCGTCATCAGAAATCCATTCGGCAATGATATCCGATGCACCGGCCAGGGCGTCCTCCAACGTCTCCACGCCTTTTTCCGTATCGATGTACGCGGTGGCCAGAGCCTCCGGGGCCGGTGTCCCCTTCTCCTGGTCGAAAATGGTCCGGGCCAGGGGTTCCAACCCCTTCTCTCGGGCCACCGTGGCACGGGTCCGGCGCTTCTGCTTGTAGGGACGGTACAAGTCCTCCACCTCGGCCAGAGTTTGGGCGGTGTCGATGGCGGCGGCCAGCTCTTCCGTCAGCTTTCCCTGGGCTTCAATGGCCGATTTGACCTCCCCGCGCCGCTCCTCCAGATTGCGGAGGTACTGGAGCCGTTCGGCCAGGTCCCGGATGGTCTGGTCATCCATGGCCCCGTGCATCTCCTTGCGATAACGGGCGATAAAGGGGATGGTGTTGCCCTCGTCCAGCAGGGCGATAACGTTTTCCACATGGGAAAGGGATTGGTTCAGCTCTTGGGCCAAACGCTCTGCAATGGTCTGCATAGGTGCTCTCCTTTGTGCGATAGTACCACAATTTTACCATACATTGTGTAAAAAAACCAGAGAAACTCGTAGAAAACCGCCGTTGGAGAACCCTCCAACGGCGGTTTTGAAACACAGGCAGTATGGAAGCCGGTTCCGTCTTACAGGCGGGCAACGCCGGACTTGCGGGCAGCGTCAGCCACAGCCTTGGCCACGGCGGGACCCACGCGCTTGTCGAACGCGGCGGGAATGATGTAATCGGGGTTCAGCTCCTCATCGGTGATGAGGTCGGCCAGAGCCTTGGCGGCGGCCATCTTCATTTCCTCGTTGATATCGCTGGCGCGGACGTCGAAGGTGCCGCGGAAGATGCCGGGGAAGGCCAGCACGTTGTTGATCTGGTTGGGGAAGTCGCTGCGGCCCGTGGCGATAACCTTGGCGCCGCCGGCCTTGGCGTCGTCGGGGAAGATCTCAGGGGTGGGGTTGGCGCAGGCAAAGATGATGGCGTCACGGTTCATGGTCTTGACCATTTCCGTAGTCAGGGTGCCGGGGCCGGACACGCCCACAAACACATCGGCGCCCACAATGACATCTGCCAGAGAGCCCTTCTCCATGTTGGGGTTGGTGGTCTGGGCCATTTCTTCCTTGATCCAGTTCATGTTCTCGGTACGGCCATTGTAGATAGCGCCCTTGCGGTCGCAGAGAATGGCGTTCTTGACACCGGCGGACATGAGCAGCTTGGTGATGGAGATGGCGGCGGCACCGGCGCCGGAGACAACAACCTTGATCTCGTCAATCTTCTTGTCCACAATCTTCAGGGCGTTCAGCAGACCGGCCAGGGTGATCACAGCGGTGCCGTGCTGGTCGTCGTGGAAAATCGGAATGTCGCACTTCTCTTTCAGCTTGCGTTCAATCTCAAAGCAGCGGGGCGCGGCGATATCCTCCAGATTGATGCCGCCGAAGCTGCCGGAAATCATATAAACGGTGTTTACGAACTCGTCCACGTCCTTAGTCTTGACACAGAGGGGGAAGGCATCCACGTCGCCGAAGGCCTTGAACAGCACGCACTTACCCTCCATGACGGGCATACCGGCCTCGGGGCCGATGTCGCCCAGACCCAGCACGGCGCTGCCGTCGGTGATGACGGCGCACAGGTTGTGACGGCGGGTCAGGTCATAGCTCTTGTTGACGTCCTTCTGGATCTCCAGGCAGGGCTGGGCCACGCCGGGGGTATAAGCCAGGGACAGGTCTTCGCGGGTGCCGACGGGCACGCGGGGGACCACTTCCAATTTACCCTTCCATTGACCATGGAGTTCCAGAGATTTCTGTGCATAATCCATAACTATACTATCTCCTTTTCAGGCATTTTGCCCATTAGATGAACCGAACGCCTATATTATAGCACAGAATTTTTCGATTTCCAATGGCATTTCACGACTTTGGTCACATTTTTTCAGAGCTGTCGGACCTGTCCGGCGCGGAGGCTGCCGCCCCACACGGGAACAGGCAGCAGGGCCGCCAGCTGACCGGCTGCCGCTTCCCTGCCGCTATCCTCCATCTGATTGACCAATACCGTATCGAAGCCGCCCTCAGCGTTCAGCACCGCCGCCAACCGTTCCGGCGTCACGATGTCTTCCGCCGACGCGCCGCAAAGGGCGGCGAACCGTTCCGGCCGGTGGGCCGCCTGGGCAATGGGCTGTCCGAAACCGGAAGCTCCCACCACCAATATCGTCCTATCCGTCTCCGGCGGAATCACCGGTTCATACTCCAGATGGGCCTTGCAGGGCAGGCCCTTGGAGCCGTCGGCCTCCACAATCACATAGTCCGCCAGCAGACACAGCTGTTCCAGAGACGCCTCCGGCGCCGCCAGTTTGCCCTGCTGGGCCGGGGTGCCTACACAGGCGGCCCGGGCCCGGTCCAGGGCCGCAGCAATCTGCCACGGCCCGCCGGTGACCACCGGCAGCGTCTCTGACGGGAAAATCCGGGTGGTGGTACAGAAAATCACCGAGCCCGGCAGCTGCGCCGCCAGCACATGGGCCAGGGTGGTTTTACCGCCGCCGCCCACCAGACACGTCACGCCCCTGGGCAGCGCCAGGGCATTGGCAACAGATCGCCCACTCATAGAAGATCCTCTAAAATCTCCCACAGATGCAGGGGCGAAACGTGGTATTCATTGAGCTGGGCCACCAGTTCCGTGGCGCGGGCACCATCCAGCATCACGTCATGAATGGTCTGATCCTCCCGGACCTTCCACTCGCCCTTCCAGCGCTCTTCCACCATAATCCCAAATGTGGGGAACCAGCCGATCTCCTCCCGATACGCCGTCTCCGGTACGAGGCGGTACCGCCATACAATGAGCTCTTCCACAAATTCCTCTAATTTGAACAGCTCAATTTTCTGGGGTACGCCGGTGATCTTGGTGGCCAGAAAGTTCACCAGATCCGTAACGGTGTTGTACCTGGGGTTTCCGTGTCCCAATTCAATGCGTCGCAGATTGGTCTGACTGATTTGCAGACTGTTGGCAACCTCCTCCTGGGTAAAGCCCGAAATCAGGCGCAGACAACGGATGGAGTGGCCGAATTTTTCTCCTGGGGTCATGTCTCTTTCCCTCCTCTGGAGACATTATATCGAAGCGTGTCGAAAAACGCCAGACACTATATGGTCGGTCGATCAAATTCCGCAAATTTTTTCGTAAAATTTGTCGCACAATACCTCTTGAATTTTTGGAAAACATGTGGTATAGTATTTGTCGTTAACCAGACATGCGCCGGTGGCTCAATGGATAGAGCATCAGATTCCGGTTCTGAGGGTTGGGGGTTCGAGTCCCTTCCGGCGTGCCAAAAGGCCCGGCTGCATTGCAGCCGGGCCTTTTGCGGTCTGTGCAATCGATTTTGGAGGTGCTTCCATGGAACAAATTCCACCCTTGCAGGTAATCGCCCGCATCCGCAGCGACTTCCCTACCAAGTTCGGCATCCCCCGTCAAAGCGGCATTGTCTCCCAGCTGCGGGCATCGGTGGTTTTTGAACCGGCGTTCCGCAACCCCGACGCATTGCGGGGTCTGGAAGACTTTTCTCATATCTGGCTTATCTGGGAGTTTTCCGAATCGGTCCGGACCCAGTGGTCCCCCACGGTGCGGCCGCCCCGGCTGGGGGGCAATGCCCGTATGGGCGTCTTTGCCACCCGCTCCCCGTTCCGACCCAATCCCCTGGGACTGTCCTGTGTCCGGCTGGAAACCATCTGCCAGGACCCGGACCTGGGCCATATTTTAATTGTATCCGGCGCAGACCTTATGGATGGTACGCCGATTTTCGATATCAAGCCCTATATTCCCTACGCCGACTGTCACCCGGAGGCGTCGGGGGGCTTTGCCAGCGCCCCGGCGGGGGCCTCTCTGTCGGTGGACTGTCCGCCGGACCTGCTGGAAGTGGTCCCTGCCGCCAGCCGGGAAGCGCTGCTGGGCGTTCTGGCTCAGGACCCCCGTCCGGCCTATCAGCACAAGCCGGGTCGGATCTACGGTCTCGATTTCGCCGGGTGCAATGTGCGCTTCACCGTGGACGAGGACCGGCTGACGGTGACGGAAATCCGGCCCCTTTAGATTGTGCGTTGTGTTTCGCGGGAATTCGTGATAGAATACCAATACATTCCATAAAAACAAGGAGGGTCCGTCTGTGGATCGGAATTTTCGTGCTGCCCTTAACGGCTTTAACCGCACCGACGTGGTAGCCTATATCGAGGAGTGCGCCATCAACCATGAAAAGGCCCTGCGGCAGCTGCGGGACGAGAACGCCCGTCTGCGGGCCGACCTGGAAGCGCTCCAGGCCCGGCAGGAAGCGGCCCCGGAGCCGGCTCCGGCGCCTGTGGAAGCCCAGGAAGCGCCTCAGGCGGAGGAACCGGAGATTCCCACCCAACCGGAGCCGGAACCGGAAGTGGTGCCCATTGCCCCGCCCGCGACCAGTTCCGCCGAGGAGCTGGCAGCCTATCGCCGGGCCGAAGCCGTGGAGCGCGCCGCCCGCAATCGAGCCGCCGCCCTGTGCCGTCAGGTCAACGCCATTATGGACAGCACGTCCCGGCAGCTGGAAGGCTCCCGTGGCGATGTGGATACGGTCATGTCGGACCTGAATATCTGCCTGCGTCAGCTGAATGATACCTTTGCCCAGCTGCGGATTATTTTTGATGATGCTGTGCAGGCTTTGACCACGGTGGAACCCATGAAGCCCGACGACGAATCATAAAAGTTTTACTCGATTTTTTTTCAAAAAATCGCGGAGTTCAGAGGCAGCGCCTCTGGTCGCCCGTCGCAACGGGCGAAACACCCGCGCCGCGCACGGCGCGAAATCCCCCAGCGTCCCAAAGCGCCATCCGCAGATGGCGCAAGCCCCACGGCGTCAGCCGTAAGGCCGCCGTCCCCACCCCGTCAGCGGGTGGTGGACGGCGGCCTTTTATGCGCCCTGTACGAATGGTCGGTCCTCCCTGCCAGCACGGTCCCCCTGCCCTACGGGGATGGGACCAATCGACGTCACGCACGCGGGATGATATGCGCGTCTGGTAGCACATACAAAACGCGGGACACCAAACCGGTGTCCCGCGTTGAATTTTACACTTATTCAGCTTCGGCGGCCTTCTTGGCCTCCTCGATGATCTTGGCCTGGTACATCTGGGGTACTTCCTCATAGCGGACAAACTTCAGACGGAAGTAGCCGCGGCCCTGAGAGATGGAGCGCAGGTCGATGACGTAGGAGGACATTTCACCCATGGGAACTTCGGCCTCCACCTGCTGCTGGTTGTCGCCCTTGGGCGTCATGCCCAAAATGCGGCCACGGCGCTTGTTGAGATCGCCGATAACATCGCCCATGTACTCATCGGGCACCGTAACTTTCAGCTGGCCGATGGGCTCGAGGATGGTGGGGGCAGCCTGGGGCAGGCCCTCCTTAAAGGCGATGGAAGCAGCCGTCTTAAAGGCCATTTCGGAGGAATCGACGGGGTGGTAAGATCCATCGTACAGGGTGGCTTTCAGGAACACCACGGGGAAGCCCGCCAGGGGGCCCTTCTTGATGGACTCGCGGAGACCCTTTTCGACGGCGGGGAAGAAGTTCTTGGGCACCGCGCCGCCGACGACGCGCTCCGCGAAGATCAGATCCTCGGTCTCGTCCTGAGGCTCGAACTCAATCCACACATCACCGAACTGGCCGTGACCGCCGGACTGCTTCTTATGACGGCCATGGACCTGGACCTTCTTCCGGATGGTCTCACGATAGGCAATCTTGGCCGGACGCAGCTCCACGTCCACATTATATTTGCTCTTGAGCTTGGCGCAAAGCACATCCAGATGGATGTCACCGGCGCCGGACAGAACCATTTCCTTGGTCTCCGGGTTCATGCCGAAGGTGAAGGAGCTGTCGTCCTCGTTGAGCTTGGCCAGACCCGTGGCAATCTTATCCTCGGTGCCGCGGACCTTGGCATAAACAGCCATGGAGTAGCAGGGCTCCTCGTATTCCACCGGGGCGATGACGGGAGACTTGCCCTCGACGCCCAGGGTGTCATTGGTCTTGACGTTGGCGGCCTTCATCAGAACGCCCAGATCGCCGCAGCACAGCTCCTTGACCTCGGTGTTCTTCTTGCCCTTAGCCGTGTACAGGTGGCCCAGCTTTTCGCTGCTGCCGCTGCGGAAGTTGGTAAGGGACAGGTCCGGGGTAGCCTTGCCGGACACCACCTGGAAATAGGAGTTCTTGCCGAAGGAATCGGACATGGTCTTGAAGAAGTACAGGGTGGGAGCGCCGTCGGGGTCACGGGTGAACTCGTCGCCGTCGGCGGTCAGCATGGGCTTGCCCTCCAGGGGATTGGGGGCATAGGCGATGAGGTTCCGCAGAACGCCCTGCATGCCCAAGCCGCTGAGGGAGCCGCAGCACAGCAGCGGGAACAGAACCCGCTCCCGGATGGCCTGCTTGATACCGGCGGTCAGCTCTTCGGTGGTGAAGGGTTCCCCAGAGAAATACTTCTCCATAAGCTCCTCGGAGGTCTCGGCCACCTGCTCGTTGATGTTGTCCATATAGACTTCCACACGGGCCTGGTCGTCGGAAGACAGGGGTCTCTCCTTGCCCTCCAGGTCGTAGCCCTTGCCGGTCAGGACATCGACGCAGCCGGCCACCTTCTTATTCTCATAGATGGGGAACATAAAGGGAACGATGGCGGGATGCAGTTTGACGTGCATATAGTCCAGGGTGGTGAAGAAGTCGCCAATCTCCTCGTCGAGACGGGACATACAAATAAAAGCGGGAATCTCGGACTCGCGCAGCTGCTTCCAGCTCTTCTCAGCGCCGACGCTGAGACGGCCCTTGGCACCGGCCACGATAATGGCCGAGTCGCAGACCTTCAGAGATTGGAGCATCTCACCGGCAAAGGCACTGAAACCGGGGTTGTCGAGAACGTTCAGCTTGCTGCCCTCAAATTCCACGGGAATCAGGGACGTGGCGATGGAATAGCCGCGCTTGACCTCCTCGGGGTCAAAGTCACTGACCGTATTGCCGTCGGTGACCTTACCCAGCCGCTCGCTGCCCTTGGCAGTGTATAGCATGGCCTCGACCAGCGTCGTCTTACCGTCGCCGCCGTGGCCCATTAAGCAGATGTTGCGAATATCCTTGGCAGTATACATGGTGAATTTCTCCTTTCGATGGAGGACAAGTCAGGCTATAGAAATTGTTACAGCGTAAATTGTCCGTCGGCGATCACATTCGCCAACTCTAATCCCCATTATACTCCTGTGTTTGTTACTTTTCAATAACGGCATGTTCCATTCTTTGTAATTACAGAAAGTTTGTGCATCCTGCTTTATTTTAATAAAATTTTTGGTTACTTTGCCCGGCTTCTGCCCATTGACACCGGCGGTTCATGGACAAAGCGTGCAAAAACCGCGTGTCCGCAGGAGAGGGACACGCGGTGAGAATTTAACGGGAGGCGATAGACGTCAGCAGCAGCGCCGGCAGCGTCCAGGCCAGACCGTACAGCATCAGATTGAAGGGCGACGCCGCCCCGAAGGCGCCCAGCCAGCACAGCAGGGCCGTCAGACCCAGGCCCACCAGACCGCTGAGCAGATTGATGCACAGGCCCGCCATAACGGCCCCGTACAAATCCCGGCCGCCGGTGACGGCCTCAGCCATGGGCAGAAATTGGTCCCGTGCCAGAATCACCGCCTGCTCGCCGCCTGCGGTGGCGAAGGGACCGGACAGCCGGGCCCGCTCCTCGGCGTTGGGATACTCCAGGGCGGTGCCGGGTATCTTATACTTGCTGCTGACGGCGGCGGGGGTCAGGAAGAAATCCCGGGTGGCCAGGACCAGGGACAGGCCCCGGCTCCGCAGCACCGTCGAAAGGCCCACGCGGACCCCCGTCTGGGGGCTGTAGTTGAGGGCAAACACCGCCGCCAGCTGGCCGTTGACGGCGCAGTAGATGGCCTGGCGCACATTGGTGCCCTCGGGCAGCTCCACGCCCATGGCCCGCATAAAGGCCAGGGAGCCCACCAAGACCACATCGCCCTGGATGCCCGCTCCCACGCCGCCGCCCTCATAGCGGCGGAAGTTATCAATGGTACAGGACCGGCCGTTCTGGTTGACAAAAACCTCATGGAACACCGGTTCCAGGCCGCAGCCTGTCTGCTGCAGCACGGCGTAGGTGTAGCCCACCACCTGATGGATGGTGAAGTTGTTGAACATCTTCATACCGTTCATGGTGACGGTGCCTTTTGGGAACAGGTCCTCGTCACTGAGAGTGACGCAGCAGTGACCCAAAAGCCGCCGCACGCCGTTCCATCCGCAGAGGGCCGCCCCGGACCGCATCAGCCGCCGGGCCAGCGCCGCAAAGGGCCGCCAATAGGTCAGGCCCGCCGTAACAGGGATGGAGGCCGTCAGCATGGTGGCCCAGCATTGCAGGAAATCCCGCTGGGCCGTGGCGGAACAGGCACCGGCCAGAGCGCCGCTGGCCACCAGCACCAACGGTGCGTAAACGGCCATAACACGGCTGACAGCGTCGTGGGATTCCAGATCGGCCACATACCGGTCCAGCGTGCCGTCCCGGCGGAACAGGCAGTCCCGATTGCCCCATGCCCGTCGGCACCGGACCGCCGCCGACGGCGTCCCCTGGATGGAGAGCACCGCCCGCAAACTCCGGCGGCGGGCCCGATTGGCCACTACCCTGCCCCACAGGGCAAAAAACAATTCCACCAGCATCAGCGCCGACAGCGACAGGCGCGGCTCCTCGCCCATATGGGCCAGACCGTCAGCGGCGGTAATCACCGTTGCCACCGTCAGCATGGTATCCACGCCGGGCCGCAGGCGGAACAACTGGACGATACCGCCCAAAAACACATCATAGGCACAGAACGCGCCCAACAGCAGCAGCCCCAGCAAAATCTGGCACCACCGCTCCACCGGCAGGTTCAGCCCCGCCGGAACTCTGTCGAGATGGACAAAACAGGTGACGGCGATGGCGGCAGCCGTCAGCAGGAAGAGGAGCCTGCGGCGCATAGCCAGCCCGCCGGTCCGCTTGCATGTCTCCTGAAACAGCGCCCCCGGCTCCGGATACACCGGTTCGGGCTTGGGTTTCTTCTCTTTGGGAGGCTTTTCCGGTTTCTCCGGCTTCTCCCGCTTTTGCCGCTTTGGCGGCGGCTCCACCGGCTGCCGCTGGAGCTTGGGCATCTTCCATTCCCGCTCCGGTTCCGCCGAGGGACGGTACTGCCAGATGCGCGGCTTTTCCGGCGCGTCCGCCGGTTCGCTGTCGTCCTCCGGGTCCTCCAGCCCCTCCTCGTCGTCGGGAACCGGGTCCGGCTCCTCCGGCAATTCCACCTTGGACGGCTCCGGTTTCTTCGGCTCCTCCGGTTTTACCGGCTCCTCCGGCTCGGTATGGCGGCTCCAGCCGCCAAATTCATTGAGAATGTCTTCCAGAGAATACGGCGCTTCCGCCTCCTCCGGCTTCTCCCACGATTCGGGGTTTTTCTCGCTCACAGGTCACTCACCTCGCTTCTGTGGGTCCGTTTTGCCATGTCAGCCCCTCTGGCGCACGGCCTCATACAGGAGGACCGCGGCGGCGGCCGACGCATTGAGCGAAGTAATTTTGCCTTTCAGGGGTATACTGACCTTGAAGTCGCACTGTTCGGCCACCAGTCGGCTCATGCCGTCGCCCTCGGAACCGATGACAATGGCCGCCGGTCCCGTCAGGTCCACCTGATGCAGGGGCGTGGCTCCATCGGCGGCGGTGCCGTAAATCCACAGGCCCCGCTCCTTGAGGTCCTGGATGGCGGCCACCAGATTGGACACCCGTGCCACGGGCATATATTCGATGGCGCCGGCGGAGGCTTTCGCCACCACCGCCGTCAGGCCCACGCTGCGGCGCTTGGGAATGATGACGCCGTGGGCCCCGGCGCATTCGCCGGTGCGGAGGATGGCGCCCAGGTTGTGGGGGTCGGAAAGCTCGTCGCAAATAATCAAAAGGGGTTTCTCGCCCCGCTCCTCGGCCAGACGCAGCATATCGTCCACGGTGCTGTAATCGTGGGCCGACGCCATGGCGATAATACCCTGATGGGCCCCTGTGGGGCTCATCAGGTCCAGCTTGCGCCGGTCGGTCTCCACCACCACGGCCCCGGCTTCTCGGGCCATGGCCGACAGGCGTACCAAACCATGGTCGCCGCCGCCGGAGACGATAAAGACTTTATTGATGGTACGGCCCGACTTCAGCGCCTCGGTAACGGCGTTGCGCCCCTCAATGAGGTGCTCGTCATCGGCCGGGGCTGCCTCCGGCCGCTGGGGACGGCGGCCATCGGGACGGAATTTGCGTTCGGGTTTCGGTTCTCTCATAGCATCAGTGCTCCATATCTCAAAAATATCCGCTAGGTTTATCTATTATACCAAATCCCCGTCTCTTTCACAACCGGCTTGTCGAAAAAGTATTTTTACCGAGCCGGACACGGCGGGACGGTCCGCGGCGGACAATCGGAGCCGTTCCCCCACAACCGTTTGTTTTTTGGCCCATTCTGACAGAAATTCACAGAATATTTACACCAACGCCCCGGCCGTCGGTTGCCTTTTGGGGGCGGCTATGGTATGATGAATACCGACCCCGGCAGGTCCGGCGGTCCAATTTGAAAGGGGAAATGATTGTTGAACAACGACCCGAAAAAGCCGGGAAGACCCCCGGAAACCGGTGACAATAAAACGCCAAAATCCATCCTCATTATGGTGGTGGTGGCGCTGATTTTCACCGTCCTGATCAATTCGCTGTACGAAACCATCTCCAACTCCCGTATGGAGCGGGTGGTGCGGGAGCGCATGACCACCCAGGATGTGGACGGGGTTACGCCCCAGTCCCTGATCAATATAAAGC
>DVJJ01000077.1 GCA_018716875.1 Candidatus Avoscillospira avistercoris | reverse complement strand
CCCGGAAGAAGTCACAAATTCCCCATATAATTCATAATTGCCCAGCTGTTCGGCGGGAATGCCGGAAAAGACAAAATCCGCATAAGAACCCGCTTGCGCTTCGTCAAAGAACGACAGGGAGCCATCATATTCCACTCGTTTTCCGGTGTCCTTGTTCACCAGGCTCACAAATCCGTGATTGTCGGTTTTGAGAATGTCCTCAAAATAAAGCTGCACATGGAGGGCTTCGTCAAGATACCCGATGCCCGTCACCGTAACGCCGTCGGTAGGGGAGATAAGGGGAGCGCCAGGTTGCAGCGCGGAGAGACGCTGCGGCATGCCATCTGCTTCCCAATCTGCAGCAAGGTTACCGTCCAATCCCCTCAATTCCACCGTTTGCGCGGTACGGTTCAGCGCAACGCCATCCAAATCCAGAATGGTTCCTGCATAGTCTTCCTTGCGGCCCAAAAACTGCCGGACGGAAAAGGTGAGCTTTTCCCCCTCAATTTTGCGCTGATTCCACTGTTCCACCGTAATGAGGAACGTTGCGGTTTTGGTCTCCGGATCATAACCAGCCAATGCACAGTGGGAAGAACAATCAAACGGTGCATGGATGGAATAGCTGTCAAACAGGTCTGTCGATGCACTCAGCCGGTCGCCTTCCAAATCCTGCATGGCAATATAAATTTCGGCGGTATCCTCATGGATGTAGGATGCCACCACCTCCATACGAATCCCCTGGTCCTCGCAGGACATCTGAACTGGTTTGAAAAATTGGGCAGTAGACGGGGAAATCTCATAAAGTACATTGTAAACTGTAGGAATCGTGGCGGCCATGGCTGGTATGGCCAGAAGGAGCGTCAGGCACAGACAGGCGGCCAACACGCCCCATTTGACCCGGCGGCGGGCCTTGGGGTGGAAATTGGATTTGGCATCCAGGATGGCCGCGTCATTGACTGCTCCAATGGCATGGAAAATCTGCTGACTGTTGATCAAAGTGTTCCCTCCCGTTCTAAAAACGTCCGCAGCGCTTTGCGGGTCCGATGCAGCATGACCTTCACGCTGCTCTGAGAAAGTCCGAACTGTTTGGCAATGGCGGCAATGGAATCGAGATACCAATACCGGCAGAGAAACACCCGTCGCCGGGTCAGGGGTAGGGACAGGACAAAACGGTTGATTGCCGCTTCCAGCTCCGTGTCTGCCACCTCCTGCTCCACTGTTTTACCGGACGGAACACAGTCGGCCAATTCAGACAACGCCAGGGCCAATTCACCGCCGCCGCGTTTTTCCGCGCTGCGGGCCCGCCATTTGTCAATGGCAATCCGGCGCGTGATTTTGCCCAGAAATGTGGCCAGAATGGCCGGACGATGGGGCGGCATGCTGTTCCAGGCATCCAACCAGGTATCGTTGACGCTCTCCTCCGCGTCCTCTGGGTTGGTGAGAATGGCATGGGCGATGGAATAGCAGTAGGCTCCGTACTTTTTGGCAGTTTCGGCAACGGCAGCTTCGGATCTGGCCCAATAGAGATCGACAATGTGGGCGTCCTCCATCCAATTCCTCCTCTCTCTGTTTGCTGGGGCCCTCATCTATCTACTCGCAATCCATGGAAAAAAGGTTACACCACAGCTGAAAAAACCGGAGGACGACAGAAATCGTCCCCCGGTGCGTTGGCATGCAATCAGGCAAAGTGTGTTACTCCTCCGTACAGGCTGTAAAAAGCTGATGATACAGATCTAAAAACTCCTGCTCCACCTGGGCAAAGGGCAGCGTATTGAGCTCCGGTTCGGCAGCCAAAGGCGTCGGAACAATATCGGAACGGCCCAACAGTCGGGGCAGTTCCGTATACAACAAATCGTCGTCAATGGCTTTGACCTCCGCCTGGTCCGCTTCCGACAGGGGAGCGGGCAGCAGGACCGATTCGATGCAGCGTTGCAGCCGCGCTTCATCCTGCCGGTAGGTCTCCATGGCGGCTTTCAGGGGGCGGGGAATATCACACAGATAGGCTTCACTGGCATCATGCAGCAGGCAGCCCAGCTGCACCAACGGGGAATCCCCACGGGCCGCCGCCTCCCGGGCACAGTTGAGACTGTGCTGACCTACGGAATAAAAGTGCGCCACATGGCCGTTGCCCCGGCACAGCAGCGACAGGGCATGGGCGATATCCGACAGGGATACGCCGGTGGGGTTCGGGTCCCGTGGCGCAAACTCCACGCCGGTATAGGTGGTGATGGTCTCCATTTGCATCCACTCCTTTCTCTCTATCGTATCATGCTTTCCCCACCCTGTAAAACACTTCTTTCGCTTTCAGACTGGCGCTATGTGGTGGAAAAAAGTAAATATTAACGATTGCAACAGACCGGGCTGGGCTGTATACTAATGGTATATGGCACGGCCTTTGGCCTGGAAGGAGGTCTTCATGGCAAAAAAAACGAAGAATTATCTTGATTTTGTGCCGGTTTACAACCCGGAGTTAGAATGGACCGCCGACAGAGACGGTTTGGTGACCGTCCACATAATGCATAAAGGGGTCTGCGCCGCCATTGCCCAGAAATTCTTCCACACGCCCCGGATCAGCCACATCCATTTGGACCGTTACGGCAGCTATTTGTGGCAGCAGATCGATGGGAAAAAGGATGTGGGACAGCTGGCCGATGAGATACGGGCGCACTTCGGTGAGGCAGCCGAGCCCCTATATGACCGGTTGGTGCAGTATATGCAGACGTTGCGCAATCATCGCTTCATTTTCTTTCTGGGAAAGGACCGGATGAAGTGATGGACAAGGGAGAAATCCACGGAATTGCCGCCAGCGACCCGGCGATTTTGCCGGGACAGCGGTCAACCATATGACGGAGCAGCGGCCGCTGGAACAGACGTCCGACGGCCGCTGCTGCCTGCGGCTTTGCGCCGCGGAAAGGAGCGTTTAAAACTATGAGAGTATTGGAACATCTGGAGCCGAAACGGGTTTTTGCACTGTTTGAGGATATATGCGCCATTCCCCACGGCTCCTTCCATACAAAGGCCATCAGTGATTGGTGTGTGGCCTTTGCCAAGGAGCGGGGCCTGGAATACTACCAGGACAGCGCCAATAACGTGATTATCATCAAGCCTGCAACACCCGGCTATGAAAATGCCCCGGCCATGATTCTCCAGGGCCACCTGGACATGGTCTGTGAGAAGGACGCCGACTGTCAAAAGGATATGGTCACCGAGGGTCTGGATTTGGCGGTGGATGGCGATTGGGTTTACGCCAAGGGTACCACTTTGGGCGGCGATGATGGCATTGCTGTGGCTATGGCTATGGCCATTCTCGACGACAACACCTTGGAGCATCCCCGCATTGAAGCTGTGTTCACCACCGACGAAGAGGTGGGCATGCTGGGCGCCATGGAGCTGGACGTTTCGCCCCTCCAGGGCCGTATGCTGCTGAATATCGATTCTGAGGTGGAGGGCGTGTTTACCGTCAGTTGTGCCGGCGGCTGCCGCGCCCATTGCACCCTGCCTGTCACACGGGAAGGTTTTCACGGTGCCGGTCTCCATGTGAGTGTCGAAGGACTCCAGGGCGGTCATTCCGGTGTGGAAATCCACAAGGGCCGGGCCAACGCCAATGTCATTCTGGGCCGCGTTCTGCGGGCTGCCGCTGCGGTATCGGACCTGCGCCTTGTGTCGGTGCGGGGCGGCGTCAAGGATAACGTCATTCCTGCCAATGCCGTGGCCCACGTCATTGTCTCCGACGAGACGGCGGTCCGGGCCGCCTGGACGGCACTGGAGCGGGATTTGCAAAACGAGTTCCGGGTCACTGACGGAAACCTCCGGCTGACGGTGACCGCTGCCGATACGGCTCCGGCCATGGACAAATCTTCCACGACCCGCGTGATGACGCTGCTGACCTGTACCCCCAACGGCGTCCAGGTCATGAGCGCCGATATTGAAGGGTTGGTGCAGACGTCGTTGAATCTGGGCGTGCTGGCGACCGAGAGCGACAGCGTTTTGGTCTCCTACAGCATCCGCAGCAGTGTGGAATCCCAGAAGCGCATGATGCAGGACAAGGTGATCTGCCTGGTGGAACAGCTGGGCGGTTCGGTGGAGCTCAGCGGCGATTATCCCGGATGGGCCTACCTGGAAGATTCTCCCCTGCGGGAAAAGATGGTGGCGCTGTTCCGGGAGCAGTACGGACGGGAGCCGGAAATTGAGGCCATCCACGCCGGTTTGGAGTGCGGTCTGTTCTCCGGCAAGATGCCGGGGCTGGATTGCGTCTCCATTGGTCCCGACCTCAAGGATATCCACTCTGCACGGGAGCGTATGAGCATTGCGTCGGTCCAGCGGGTATACGCCTTTGTGACTGAACTGCTGCGGCGCAGTAAGTGAGGAATGGATATGGGAGAAATCGTATCGTTTCCCGGCAATGAGCCGGAGGAGCTGGACTTTGCGGACATGGACGAGGACCAGTTGCGGGCGTGTCTCGAGGAATTGCGGGACCGTCTGGCGGCTCTGGACCGGCAGGAACCAGCGGATATGAACAGCGAAGCCTATGAGACTTGGGCCGAGGAGCATGAGGACCTGGAAGATATGATGGACGAGGTCCTGGAGCTGCTGGATTGAAGAAATAAAGGAACTGGGTCCGGTGCGGAACGAAATCGTTCTGTACCGGACCCAGTGGCATCGTATGGCGGTAAGGGAAGAAGATAAAAGTTTTACTCGTTTTTTTCAAAAAATCGCGGGGTCCAGGGGCAGAGCCCCGTTCGCCCCGCGCACGGGGCGAAACACCCCAAGCGTCTTCAAGCGCCATCCACAGATGGCGCAATCCCCAGGGCGCAAGCCCTAAGGCCACCGTCCCCACCCCATAGCGGGTGGTGGACGGTGGCCTTTTTGTTATGCCGTCACGGCTGTTTCCATAGGTTTCAAAACCTTGCGGTTGACGCGGCGGAGGAACAGCAGACAGCACAGGACGGTAGCGATTTCCGCAATGGGGAACGCCCACCAAACCACGTTCACATCACCGCTGAGGGACAGGAGATAGGCTACCGGCAGCAACACGATGATCTGACGCACAAAGGAGACCAACAGGCTGTAGATGCCGAAGCCCAACGCTTGGAATACCGAAGAAATAACGATGCAGAAACCGGCAAAGATAAAACTGAGACTCAGGGTTTTCAGCGCCGGGACACCGATAGCCAGCATATTTTCCTCGGCTTCAAACAGCAGCAGCATTTGGGCCGGGAACAGCTGCATAATGCACAGACCCACCAGCATCATAACCACGGCGGTGAGGACTGCCAGCTTCATGGTGTGTACCATGCGGTCCTTGTGCCGTGCGCCGTAGTTGTAGGCGATAATGGGAACCATACCGTTGTTCAGGCCGAACACCGGCATAAA
>DVJJ01000076.1 GCA_018716875.1 Candidatus Avoscillospira avistercoris | reverse complement strand
CCTGCATTCCATCCGAAACCCGCACGGCGGCGTGCTTGGTCTGCTCGGCCCGGCGTTCGGTGAGTTTCCGGCTTCCAAACAGCATGCCAAAAGCGACCGGTACTCCCCAAAGGCAGGCAATGGTCAGCCGCCAGTCGTACCAGAGCAGGCAAATTGCAATCACGGTGGTGGAAATGTAGGAGCCGTACAAGTAGCCTAGCACATGGCTCCAGACATGTTCCATGCGGTTGACATCGCCCATAAGGGTCTCCGTCAGATCGGCCAGGTCACGCTTGCCAAAAAATCCAAGGGGCAGCTTGCGCAGCCGTTCCGCCAGCCGCAGCCGGGTGGCTTTTACCTCGCCGTACACCATCCCGTAGGTGGCCTTGTACTGCTGGAAATGGGTGAGAAAGGAGAGAAGTGCAAATATCACAAGGCCGGCCAGCACCGGCAAAGCTGCGGGCAGGGCGGCGCCATCAGTCAGAGTTTTCATCAGGCCGGACATCACAAGATACAGGATGCTGACGCCGCCCATGACCACCAGATTGACGACCACCGTCCAAAAGGTGCCCTTTTTAGTGTTCTGTACGCCCTGATCCGTCAGGGCATATTTCCGTTGAAAGTTTGCTCCGAACATTTATTTCCCCTCCTTGCCGCTTTCCATTTTCCATTGGATTGCCCGATTGTAGTCAGCCCACATCCGGGTGTACAATCCGCCTGCCGCAATCAGCTCCCCGTGGGTACCCTGCTCTGTCACCCGGCCACCCTCCAGCACCAGAATCTTATCCGCACCCACCACCGTGGAGAGCCGGTGGGCAATCATGATGACCGTACGATTCTTTGTCAGCCGTGCGAAGGCTTTCTGAATCAGCGCCTCATTTTCCGGATCAGCGAAAGCGGTGGCTTCATCCAGCACCACGATGGGGGCATCTTTCAAAATGGCCCGGGCCAGCGCAATGCGCTGTGCCTCGCCGCCGGAAAGATAAGTCCCCTCGGTTCCGATCACAGTATCCAGTCCCTGGGGCAGCTTTTCCAGAATGTCGCCGCACTGTGCGGCTTCCAGGGCAGCCAGCACCTGCTCACGGCTGGCGTCGGGGCGGGAAGCCCGGACATTTTCCAGAATGCTGGCCTTGAACAGACGGTTGTTCTGAAACACAAAAGCGACCTGATCCATCAACACATGGGGGTCGATCTGACGTACATCCACGCCGCCCACTTCGACAGTGCCGGTGTCTGCGTCCCAGAACCGGGGAATCAGACTGGCGGCTGTGGTCTTGCCCCCGCCTGAAGGCCCTACCAGCGCCACTGTCTGTCCGGGCTCGGCAGTGAAGGAGACATGGGACAGGGCGGGAGACTGCGCGCCGTCGTAGGTAAAGCTCACATCCCGGAATACCACCCGGTTGTCCCTGGGGGACTGTGGATGATCCGGCACCGCCAGCATCGGCGCGTCCATGACTGGCTGGAAGCGGCCCAGAGCGGTGTCGGCCAGCATCATACCGGAAGCCGCAAACATGATTTTGGCCAGTGCGGTGGAAATGATGGCGGAGAACACGGCGTAGAAGGCGAAGTTTGTGACAAACCCCGCAAAATCGCCGGAAACCAGCGTGCCGGGAGCCAGGAACAGCACCACCGGCACCAGAAACAGAAAGGCACCCTCGGTAAAGGTCAGGTTGATGGACTGTGGCACGCGGCAGACATCGCCTTGATAGTGCTCCGCCTTGGTGCTGTAGTCCTCAATGGCCTGCTGGAATGCCTTGAAGGAGTACACAGTCTGCTGAAAGATCTTGACCACCGGAATACCGCGCACATATTCCGTGCCGGATTTGGTCATGCGATCCTGAGCCGCCTGGTATTCCGCCATCAGCCCGGCGTTCTTGCCGCCCATCATGCTGAACATAGCAAGGATGGAGATCACCGCCGCCAGCAGGCAGGCCGAGCCCATACGCCAGTCAAATACGAACATCAGCACCAGCATGGCGAGAAACAGGGTGATTGTGCCCACGATGTCCGCCAGATTGTGGGCCAGCAGCGTCTCGGTGTCGGCCGCCGCCGCATCCAGCCGGCTGCGGATCAAACCGGAGGCATTGGCGTCAAAATAGCCCAACGGTGCCTGCATCACATGTGCCATGCCCTGTTTGCGGATGTTGGACGCCGTGCGGAACGCCGCCAGATGGGTGCACATCAGACCCAGGAAGTAGATAAGGATGCCGCCCACTGCGAAAGCAAAGGCGATCCAGCCATAGCGCGTCACGCTCTGGGCCTGCGTCCAGTCCGGCGCCACGGCGATCAGATCCCGGGCCGCCAGCCAGATGCAGAGGTACGGGATCATACTGCACACCATGGATATCGCTGACAGCCCCAGCCCCAGGAAGGTGAGCCGCCTGTGGCTGCCCGCATATCCCAGCAGAACGGTCAGAGCGTTTTGCTTCTTTTGCTTCACAAATATTCCTCCTTTTCAGGTTAGTTATTGCTAACCATCGGTATAAAAAGAAAGGGGCACAGCCCCGATCTTACTGGAAAATGGTGCGACGAATTACTGACCGATCAGCTTCAGCCATCCAGCGGTGTAAAAATCCCGCAGTTGGTCTACATACCGCATGGCCTGCTCCTTGGGCATATCGTGGACGACGATCTCGAAGATGCCGTTGAACATCCCGCTGGCGATGATGTGACACAGCTGTGCATCCAGCTGGGGGCATTCATGCCCCAGACGGTGCAGAACCTCCAGGTATTGGAGGGTGTATTCCACTTCGACCTCCACCATATTGTGGACGAAATGCTCATAGCTGGTGCCCTCGGCCTTGCACAGCAGCAG
>DVJJ01000075.1 GCA_018716875.1 Candidatus Avoscillospira avistercoris | reverse complement strand
TTTGCATTGTATTCCGCGATCTTGTGGATGATTTCCTCCACCGTATCCTTCACAATGTAGTAGTCACGGTTCATCATGACAATCTTGCTTTCCGGAATCAGTTCGATATACTCGATTTGATTGTGGTTGAGCACAAATCGTTCACCATTCATCTTCTGCAGTACGATCATGTCGTTCCCTTTCCCCTCTGTACCGGCGGACATCAGCCCGCCGGTACCTATAGCCTATAACTTATCGTTTGATGTTGACCAGCTCTTCGAGCATACTGTCGGTAACCGTGATAATACGGGTGTTGGCCTGATAGCCTCTCTGATAAATGATCATGTTGGCAAACTCCGTGGCCAGGTCTGTGCCGGATGCTTCCAGGAAGCCGGGCATCAGGGCAGCGCCGCTCTTACCCAGCATGTTCTCCAGGGTCGCATCGGCACTGCCAGCCTGCGCATTGTTGAGATAACGACCGGCCAAAGCACCGTTGGGAGCGTAGATGGACATCTGGCCGCAGCCATCCAATGCCTGATAATAGGAGTCGCTCATGTGGGTCAGACCACCGGGGTTCGTCACCGTGGCCAGAGCCACATAACCCAAAACCACCGGGTCTTTAGTAGTGCCGTTGGTGCAGGTAATCTTGCCATCCTTGCCAATGCTCAGATTTGCATAGCTGATGCAATCGCCCGTCACCGTACCATAATCATTTTTGCCATTCACCACACCGGGGAAGATTGCGTCGCCCGCCTGGACGCCAGTAGCAGCATCGTCCGCCGCCGCTGCCAGAGGCAGACGAATGGGGACCAGCTGCGTGCTGACATCTGTGCCATTGGCGCCGGCAGTACCCGACTGTGTGCCGTCATCGTTCATGTTACAGGTGACAAAACCGTAGACCACGTTGCCTCTGCCATCAACCAGGTAACCTTCCGGGTCAATGTGGAAGTCACCATAGCGGCTCAGCAGCAAGCTCTCGGGGTCCGTGACGCCGGTCTTATCGCCCACCATGAAGAAGCCGTCGCCCTGAATAGCCACATCGCCGTTGAGGCCGGTGGGCTCCAGGTTCATGGAGGACATATCCAGATCGATTGTGGAAATGTTACAGCCATAGCCGATCTGACGGGGGTTGGTGCCGCCGCTGACCTCGTTGCCGTTGGAGCCGCCGGCCTCCGTGGAGTAGATGCTCTCACGGAAGGTGACACGGCCGGGCTTGTAGCCGTAGGTGTTGACGTTGGCCACGTTGTTGCCCACAACGTTCAGGGCATTCATTTGGGCTTTCATGCCGGAAATACCTGTGCTCATAGCACCTGACAAAGCCATAGTGATAAGTCTCCTTCTTTGATTGCCGTTCGACGGGCTGCCGGGGCCGTATCATTCGGACACGCCCCAGGGCATCCTTTACGGTCCTGCCCTCTGTTTTACAGGATCACAGCGCCGTCGATATTGGTAAATATGTTGTCTTTCATCTCATCCTGAGACATGGTGGTAATGACCCGACCGTTGGGTACGTTGATAATAAAGGCCATACTCCGTTCCAGTGCCAGGATGTTGGTTGCGCCCTTGGCTTCCGCCCGGGCTACGGAATCGCTGAGCCGTTCAATGAGATGGGGCGTCACCTCGATGCCCCGTTCCTCCACTCGCTCCATAGCATGTTTGGAGAACGTAAGCCCTGGGCCATGCTCCAGCCGCTGCCGCAGCACAGCATCAAAGCTCTGCTCCGCATTTGGCATCGTCTGAGACTGACCTGCACGGCTGGTTAAGACAGCTTGCGCTCTTTCAATCTGTGTGATCTCCCGAACCACGCCGTCCACCTCCTTGCTTCCAGCGATCAGATACGCTGCGTCGTGGTTTCGCCTTCGCCGCCGTCCTCTCCACTGTCTGTATCCGTGGGCTTGGACTTGATGTTAATGGCTTGGCCTGCCAGCGTCAATGCGCTCCATGCGCCTTCCTTAGCGGCTTCCAGCATAAACGTACCATCGCCATTATTGGTGAATTCGAGCTTGCCGCCAGCCGGGTCAGACAACGGGTTCTTGTTGTATACCTTCTCCAGCGCTTCGGTAAACTTCTCCTTCGTCATGTCGGCAGTGACGCTCACCTCGTACTCCTGACCGCCCAGGGTTACGATAACGGTGCCGGTTCTGTCAAACGCAAGGCCTTCCATATTGTATGTGTACTTGCCCTTAACACCGTCACCAGGCGCCTGATCTTCCGTAGGCGTAGCGGTAATCGGCGGCGTAACCTGCACATCCAGCAGACCCTCCGGAATTTTGCCAATGGCCATAATCTCGTAGAGGTAATACTGCTTGCCGTTAACAAAGATTACGGGCAAGCCCTGATAGGTACCTGTGCCGGTAACCTGTCCGACAATCTGAGTGAGATTGCCCTTTTCATCGTACTGACCAACCGTCACCTCTTTGCCGACCAGAGAAGCCGCATAGGTGAGCATATTGGCGTCCACCATGGTCTGCATGCTTTCCTTGACAGAAGAAAGCATCTGCACCGTGGACATCTGTACCATCTGGTTCAGCATCTCGCCTGTATCTGCCGTGTTGTCCATCGTCTGATTTTTCAGCTGTTGGACCATCAACTGCAAAAAGTCCTCAAAATCAAGGCCGAATTGATCCTCTTCGTCCTTGATATTGATGTTCATATTACCGGTATATGTAGAATCTGTCCGTGCAGTCTGCGTGCGGCTTTGGGCCGAAACGCTGTTGATTGCCATGGGCATTAATTCTGTATCCATATGCTTTCAGCCTTCTTTCTCAGAGTGCTTATGTGGGAAGCAGACCCAAACGCAGCTGCTGCAGGAACCGCTCGGGATCTGCCTGCTGCCGGCGCTGCTGTTGCTGCTGCTCCCGGCCCTGACCGCCGTTCTGATCCGGCTGCTGCTGGGAATGCTGGTTCTGCTGGGGCTGCTGCACCTCCACCCGCACTTCCGTGTGCTGGGTATTTTGCAGCATCAGGCCCAAGGCGCCGGAATGCTCGCTGAGAAGCTTGGCTGCCTGGCTGTTCTCCGTATGGAGCACCACCTGCAGCACACCCTCCGGATTCCGCTGCATCTCAATGACCACGCGGCCCAGATTCTCAGGCGTCAGGCGGATTTCCACCCGCTGGCTGCCCTTGGACAGTGCCTCGTTCAGCTTGGTAGCCAGCTTGCTGTCCAGATCGCCGCTCTCGGTGTCCACCACCGGGGCATCGCCGACCCGCTGGGGCATGGTCTCCGTGTCCTCAAAGAGGGGCTTCGACAAGCCGTCGGTCTGCACCGCCGTCTCATCCACTTCCTGCTCCTGTCTCCGAACCGGCGCAGCGTCCTGCTCCACCGTGACCTGGACCTCCTCCTGAACAGAAACGTTCTGGGTCTCTGTCTCCGGTGCGGCTTTTGCAGTCACCAGTGTCTCCGCATCCACCGGGGCCTCCATAGCTTCCTGCTGGGGTTGTGCCGTCGGCACCGCTGGCTGGGCCGCAGCTTCCGTAACCGGGGCCTCCACTGTGGCCTGCATCTGCGGCAGGACCGTCTCCTCAGGCATGGCCTCCTGGGCAACCGTCTCCGGCATCGCCGCCGACACCATTGTCACGGCTTCCACCGCCGCTTCACCGTCGGGAACCGTCACCGCCGTGTTCACTACAGCCGGAATCACTGCCGTATCCGTCACCATGGCGGCCAACTGCTGCATCACAGGCGCACCGCTGGCTGCGGTCTGGCCCTGCTGCGCCGTCTGGGTGGCTGCCGTAGTCGTCTCCGGCGCCTTACTCTCCCGTTCTGTCCGTTCCGTCCGCTTTTCGTCCATTAGGTTCTGGAAGCTCTTGCCGTCCTCCGTGCGGGTCGGTTCCTGGGTCTGGGGAATGGTGTTCTGCGCCATCTGGGCAGCGGCATACGTCATTTGCAGCACCAGTTCGTTGATATCCATTTTCATCGCTCTCACCTCCTTTCCATTGTTCTGTTAAGGGGCTGGGACTCTCCATTGAGACGCTACCAGTTCCTCGATGAACAGCTCTTCGCTCTTCTGAATCTGATAGCGGTATTCTTCGTGTTTCCGCTCCCGGACCTTTTCCAGGGAAGCTGTTTCCTGCCGGGCTGCCACCAGTTCGGCCCGCTTGGCCTCGGCAGCCTGACGGCACTGAACCAGATGGGCTCTGGCATCATGAATTTGCTGCTCCCAATAGCGCAAAGCGCTTTGGTATTTCAAAACCTCAGAGACGGTGGTACCCTTGGCCTCCGCTTCCCGCAGCTCCCGATTGCAGCTGCGGTAAGCTTCCTCCAGTTCTTCCAATCGCTGCTCCGCCTGCCGGACCCGATGGACCAGCTGCGCGTGCTCATTCTGCAATCCCTCCTGCACCTGCTGTTTATAGCCCAGCACTGTGCTGAGGGAAAATTGAAATTTTTTCATGCCACCCACTCTTTCTCCTGTTCAGGGCCACGACTTACAGAAGTTTTCGCATGATGTTCAAATCCTGTTCATAGGAAAAGGATTCGTTCACATCCTGACACAAAAATCGATTGATACCATCGATTTTCCCCAAGGCATAGTCCAACTTGGGATTGGTGCCGGCCTTATAGGCGCCGATGGACACCAGATCGGAATTCTTTTCATAGACAGCCAGCACATCCCGGATTTGGGCGGCCAGCTTTTTATGTTCCGGTGAAACAATATCGGCCATCAGACGGGAAATGCTGGCGCTGACGTCGATAGCAGGGAAGTGGCTGCTGTTTGCCAACTTTCTCGACAGAACAATGTGACCGTCGAGAATACCGCGGACCGTATCGGCAATGGGCTCGTTGGTATCGTCGCCTTCCACCAGCACCGTATAGACGCCGGTAATGGAGCCTCTCTGGAAATTGCCGCTGCGCTCCAGGAGCTTGGGCAGCTCCGCATAAATGGACGGCGTATAACCTCTGGACACCGGCGGTTCACCGACGGCCAAGCCGATTTCACGCTGTGCCATGGCAAAACGGGTCAGGGAATCCATCATCAACAGCACATCGTAGCCCTGGTCCCGGAAATACTCCGCCACGCCGGTGGCAACCGACGGGCACTGTTTCCGCAGCATGGCGGGCTGGTCGGAGGTCGCCACCACCAAAACCGACCGGGCCATGCCTTCAGGACCCAAGTCCTTTTCCATGAACTCCAGCACCTCACGGCCACGTTCGCCCACCAGGGCAATGACGTTGATATCGGCCTTAACATTCTTGGCAATCATACCCATGAGGGTACTCTTGCCAACGCCGGAACCGGCGAAGATACCGATACGCTGGCCCTTGCCGATGGTCAACATGCTGTCGATGGCCTTGACACCAAATTCCATCCGCTGGCGGATGGGGGGGCGGTGCATGGGGTTAATGTAGTTGTTGTTTTCCACACAGAACATGGTGCCGCCGCTAAACGGCCCCATGCCGTCGATGGGCTGGCCCAGGGCGTTAATCACGCGGCCTTTGAGAAAGGGCCCCATCTTGAGGCTCAGCCGGTGTCCCGTATTGCGGACGAAATTACCCGCAGAAATGCCGCTCATATCGGAGTAGGGCATCAGCAAAATACGGTCGTTTTTGAATCCAACCACCTGGGCCATAACCTGGCTGCCGGTGGCGCTATTGTAAATCTGGCAGATATCGCCCACGGCGGCGTGGCCGCCGGAGGCCTCAATGGACATACCGACGATGTTCTCGATCTTTCCCGTATAGCGGAACGTCTCCGCATTTTGTACCTGTTGGATCAGTTCCCGGAACATCGTCTCACCTCCATTGGGAACGGGGTCCTAGGACTGGCCCAGAATCTCCCGGATATTCTGCAACTGGGTGGAGGCACTGGCATCAATAATGGCGTCAGGCATCTCAATGATACAGGCGCCGCGCTCGTCCTCCGGCATTGGTGTGATTTTAATATGGTCGGAGATACCCGACAGAGCCATGGTCAGCTCCGGCGTGATCTGGGACAGTTCCCGCGTGCTGTAGCCGCCCACATAGATATGAACCCATTCGCGCCGCCGCAGCTTTTCTGTGGCCATTTGAATCATCCGGCCAATGACATCCAGGCTGCTCTTGAGACTGATGTGGATGACCTTCTCCGCAATGGCTACGGTCAAATCCAACAGCTCGTCTCGGGTCTTTTGCAGCATTTCCTCCCGGGCCTCCTGGGCCTGTTCCAAAAACTGCTGCACCTGATGGGCCTGTTCCTGGAGGAACTGCTCCATCTGTTGCTGTCCCTCCAGACGGGCCTGCTGTACGCCCTCAGCATAGCCCTGACGGTACCCGTCATCGTGGGCTTCCTGTCGGACGCGCAGAGCCTCTTCCTCCATATCCCGGCGGTGCTGTTCCAGCATCGCTTCCGCTTCCCGCCGGGCGGCGGCCACAATTTCGTCGGCCTGTACCTTGGCGAAGGAGATGACGGAGGCGGCGTTGGCCTGCTCCTCATCTTCCTCCGGCTCCGGCGTCTGATCGTCACCGTCGTATTCTGTGACGGCCGTATCGTCTTCCGGCTCCGGATCGGCTTCCACTGGAATGTCCTCTACCTGGGGGAAGATGTACTGGTCTACCGACCGCTCATCACTGGACTTCCAGAAGCTCTTGAAAATATTAGGCAATGATATCGTCCTTTCCGCCCTTGCTGATGATCAGCTCGTTCTTTTCCTCCAGGTTGCGGATGATGGTGACGATACGCTGCTGGGCCTCTTCCACATCGCGGATACGGACGTTGGTGGTGATCTCCAGATCGTCGCGGATGGTCTGGGCCATACGAGTGGACATATTGCTGAAGATCTTGTTGGCCACGTCGTTGTTGCTGCCCTTGAGGGCCAGCACCACGTCTCTGGGATCGCACTCCCGCAGGAAGCGCTGCACAGAGCGATTGTCCATGATCATGATATCTTCGAAGACGAACATCCGCTTGCGGATCTCCTCCACCAGGTCGGCGTTGTGGACCGTCAAACGGTCGAAGATGCTCTTCTCGCTGGAGCGGTCCAGGTTGTTCATGATCTGAGCCACATAGTCCACGCCGCCCACCTTGACGTTGCTGGTGGCCATAAGGTTGGTGAACTTCTTCTCCATCTCCGCCTCGATGATCTTCACCGCCGCAGGAGAGGCGCTCTCCATGTTGGCGATGTTCTCCACCACCTTGGTCTGGCGCGGGGCGTCCAGCTCTTCAATGACGGCCGCCGCCTTCTCCGGGTCCACATAGGACAGGACCAGGGCGATGGTCTGGGGCCGCTCATGCTGCAAGGCGGCGTACAGGGATTTTTCGTCGGCCTTGTTGAGGAAGGCAAATTCCCGGTTTTTCAGGGACTTTGTGACCTTGTCCAACAGGCTTTCAGCCGCCTGACTGCCAAAGGCTTTTTCCAGCACCGCACGGGCATACTCCATGCCGCCCTCGGTAACCGCCTTGTTGGTCAGGCACATCTGATAGTATTCGTTGAGGACCTCTTCGGTGGTTTCCGCATCGAGGTAGCCCATCCGGGCCACCTCGATGGTCAGTTGTTCCACATCCGCCGGGTCCATGTATTGGTAGAGCTGGGAGGCCTTTTCAGCGCCCAGGGAGATAATGACCGCTGCCGCCTTCTGCTGCTGCGTCAGTTTCCCCGGCTCCCGGCCGGCTTTGGCGGCTTCGCTCATTCCATACTCTCTCCTTCCTTCAGCCAATTCCGTACCATCTGCGCGGCGATTTCCGGATTCTCCTCAGCGAACTTCCGTACATCCTTGCGCAGTTCCATGCTCTTCTCGGTCTGCATTTCCATAATATCCGCGCCTTCGGGCGTGGGTGCCGCCTCTTGGAGTATCTCTCCCGACTGCTCCAGCTCGGCAGCCAAGGCCGCGGCCTTCTTACGGCGGTGACGGCGGATCAACAGCAGCACCAGCACCAGAATCAGCACAAACAGCACCAGACCGCCCAGTGCGGCGTACAGAATCCAGCTGTCAACCAGCAGGCCGTCATCTGTCGTGGTATCTTCGTCGGTGTCCACCGGCGTGTTGTCTCCGGTATTGAACGGTGCAATCAAAATATGGACCTTTTCCATCTGGTCCGCCGTGGTAATACCAGCGGCTCTGGCCACATGGGGATAGAGGTCATCCACATCCACGCCGCCGCTGACGGCTTCGTTGATAGTAACAGACACCATCACGTCCGCAATGGTACCGCCTACGCGCTGCACCTGCTTATTCTCCTCGTCCACCAGATAGTTGGTCTGGCCTGTAGAGCTGACAACGCCGTTGCCGGGCTCCATCTCGCCCTCATTCTCTGGATAGGTGGGAATGTCAGCATTGGTGTCTGTTCCTACCGTACCACCTGCCGTGCCGTTTTCATCGGCTTCCAAGCGGTTGTCATAAATCTTTTGACCAATAATGCCCTCACCATTGGTGGAGCCGTCGGCAGCCCAATCCTCGGTGGAGTAGTTAGTGGAGTCGGTATAAACCTTGTCCACATCCACAATGCTGTTCACACTGACGCTGACATTCTCCGCGCCATAAACCGGTTCCAGCACCGACATAATTTTCTTTTCCAGGGTGTTGTTGACCTGCTCCTCCAGCCGCAGCTTCAGGGCAGCGGAGTCCTCCAGATCACCCAGACCGTCGTCAGGTGCGTATGTATTGCCATAGGAGTCCACAATGGTGACGTTTTCCACCTTCAACCCCTGAATGGCGCTGCTCACCAGATTACGGATGCCGTTCGCCATGGTTTCGCTGAGGGGCACGCCGTCCTTCATGGTCACCTTGACGTAAGCGCTGGCCTCTACCACATTGCCGCTGTCGAGAACATAGGTGTTGTCCTCACCAGGAGTAAACCGAACGGTGGCGTCCTTGACACCCTCCATGCTGCGAATGACAGCAGAAGTGCTGTCGTTGAGCTCATAGAGTGCCAACTGCTGACGCTCGGACTCCGTGGTCAATGCGCTGACGTTATCCAAATAGGTGGAATAGTTATAGGCATAGCCGGAGTTAACGTAACCCTGGGACACCAACTGGGCCTTCAGCTGGACCTCCTGGTCCGCCGGTACCATGATGGTGTCATCCTCCACAATACGGAAATCCGACACGCCATTTTCCGTCAGATACGACGTAATAGCAGTCATATCCGTCTGGCTCAGCTCCGTGAACAGCGTCGCGTAGGGCTGGTTCTGACTGGCCACCACAACGGCGACAATGGCGCCGGCCGCAACCACCAGGACCGCCGCCGCCAGGATTTTCGTCCGCTTTTTCGCGCCTGTCCACAGCTGCTTTCCTTTATTTAAAAAGCCCTTTACCTTCTCTTGCACGGCCAATGCCCTCGCTCCCGGATCTTCAAATTCTTTCTACACGTTTTCGCTTCACTTACATGCTGATGCGCATAACTTCACTGTAAGCGTCCAGCGCTCTGTCGCGGAGCTGCACCAGCAGCTGCACAGACAGAATGGCCTGATTCTCAGCGATCACCAATTCCGCCGGGTTGTCCAGCTGGCCGGTGGCTTCCAGATATTGCAGCTCATTTTTGGTCGCGTCAGTCTCTTTCACCGAATCAATGGCAGACTGAAAAACGTCCGCAAAAGGAATCGCAGGAGCCTCGTTGTTCCGTGCAGCAGAGGACTCCTGTACCATATCATCGTTCCACAGCGGAGCGATTGGGCTCATATGTACTTCCATGTCTTATCTCTCCTATCTCTGCGGCCCGTCAGATCACTTGCCGATCTCCAGACCCTTGGCAGCCACTTGCTTCAACACGTTAAAGGCGGTTACATTGGCGGAATACGCCTGATTCGCCGCCATGGCATCAGCCATTTCCTTGACCAAGTCCACATTGGGCATCTCCACATACCCGTCAGCGTTGGCGTCAGGGTGGGTGGGATCGTATACCAGCTTAAAGTCCGAGGGGTCCTCGGCGATCTCCGTCACCCGCACGCCACCGGCCGCGCCGTCGGCCGAAGCATTCCGTCCCTGGGCCCTGGCCAAAGCCGCCTGAAAGGTCGTCTGACCCTCGATGGATTCCATGGTCACCGTCTTGCGGCGGTAGGGGCCGCCGGCCTCCGTTCGGGTGGTGTTGATATTGGTAATATTTTCAGAGATCACATCCAGTCGTAGCTGCTGGGCCGTCAGGCCCGAGCCCACGATGTTCATGGAACTCAAAAATGCCATAGTCTATCGCTCCTTATCCTCGAATGGCAGTCCGCAGCAGCGTAAACTCATTGGAAATGGAGTTGAACACATACTGTTGCTGATAACCGTTACGGGCCAGTTCTACCGACTGCTCCGTGATATTGACGCCGTTTCCATCGGCACGGACGCTTTCCTCAGCCTGGTGGATTTCCACCTGCGGCGCAGCAATGGCCTGCCGCAGAGCCGCAGAGGACGCGGTGTTGCTCTTTCCGGCAGTCTCCTGCAAGGCATTGTTCAGGGCATCTTCAAAGGTGGCGTACTTGACCTGATAGCCCGGCGTTTCCACATTGGCGATGTTGTCCAGAATGCAGGTTTGCTTTTGCCAGAGATATTCCATAGAGCGCTGCAACATCAGTTGCGTATTGGTCTGCAACAGCTGCACTTTTCATCCCTCCAATTTTTGGTAAAAATAAGGATTTTACAATATTCTAACAGGGAAATACAATGTGTATTATCCCTACATTCCACTCTCCATAACATTTTACTGCTATACAACTGAAATTTCAACCCTTATTCGCGTATACCCAAAAATTTTATATTATTTTGTTATACACATTGTAAATTGTAAACTTCATCCTGTCAATCCGTTTATATAGATATTTTGCTAATGTATATATATACATTTACCTATCTAACTGTCTTACTCGGATAGTTTTCTATGGAATGTTATAATTTCTCAGTTTTTTACAGATACAGTATTGGTATCGTAATAAAAAAATCAAGAAGTGTAACAGCCCCAGGCTGTCACACTTCTTGATATAACATAGTATTCAAAAAAATTCTATGAACAACTGTACGTTCTTTTGCGCTTTTCTTCCAAAAATTGGAGTTTACAAATCCAGCACTCTCGCCAGCACCACGGCCATTTCCGCACGGGACATATAGGCAGTGGGGTTCAACTCGCTGTTGTTGTTGCCGGTTAGAATACCGTAACTAACCATGGTCGCTACGGCGTCCACGGCATATTCCGCCACATAGGCGCCGTCCCGGAAGCCTTGGAGCACCAGCCTGTCGCCGCTGCCCATGTTCCATCCATCGGCCACCATGGCCCGTTTCAGGAACACCATGGCATCCTGGCGCGTCACCGGCGCATTGGGTTGGAACGTACCGTTGGCATAGCCGGTGGCAACGCCCAGCGCCTTGGCCGATGCAATGGCAGAGGCGTAATAGCTGCCTGCCGGCACATCGGTAAAGCCTGTACCGGACACGTCGGCAAAGTCAAAGGCCCGGTCCAGCATCAGCATGAAATCGCCGCGGGAAATGCTGTTCTGAGGACTGAAGCGGCCGCCGCCGGTTCCCGTAACCACGCCCAGCTCGTACAACCGGTCGATGGAGGACACAGCCCAGGCATAGTTGGTCAAATCGTTAAAATAGCGGGAGGTACCGGCAACCGGTACATTGATGCGAATCTGTCCCTGGTAGGTATTGCCGCGGCTGTCGGTGCCCGTATAGGTCACCGTTGCCAGTCCACTGAATCCCGCCGCCGCCACAAAGCTTACATCGGAAATCCGCGGGTTGGAGGAGGGATAGTAGGACGTGGTGTTCTGCACAGCGGTGGAGCCGCTCAGGGAGCTGTTGTACTGGTAGTACAGCTTGCCCTGGCTGGACGAGGGCAGCTGGAACCGCACCGAAGACAGGCTGCCCAATCCACGGTCATCACAGGCCGTCATAAAGTCGCTGCTCCGGAAGTTCACCGTACCGTTGGCCGTCGTGTAATAGATAATGGACGGTCCCTGGGGCGCCTCTACTTTGATTTCCACGGTGCTCTTAAAGGACTTTCCGGCGGTGCTCCAGCCGGTAAAGGAAATCTCAAACGTCCCGGAATAGCTGTCGTCCGCCACAAAGGAAATCCGATCCAGGTAGGGACTGGACGAGTAATAGTAGCTGCTGTAGGACGACACCTTGCTGCCATAACTGCCGCTGGTGCTGTTATAGTCGTAGTACAGCACGCCGCGGGAGGAAGCGGGCAGGGTAAAGCGGACATAGCGCAGGGGATCGCCGGTGTAATATTCACACATACGGTCAAAATCCACGGCATTAAAATCGACCACACCGCCGCTGCGGACCGTATAGGAGATCTGCTGTGCGGAATCGTAAACGTCAATGGTGATAGTGCCGTTGAAGCTTCTGCCGTTGGAGGCCCAGCCGGTATACTGGATTGTGGCCGTACCGACGAAACTGCTGTGGGGGACAAAGGTCACCTTATCGAGGTACGGGGAAGAGTAGCGGTAATACTTCCGGCTGCTGGTCACAGCGCTGTCATACTTGCCGCTGCTGGTGTAATTGTAGTACAGCGACCCCTGAGAGGACGATGGCAGCTCAAACTTGACGTAGCTGAGACTGGAACCGGTGAGTTTCTGGCATTCACTATTGAAGTCCGCATCGTCAAAGGTGACTTTTCCGCCCTTATATGCCGTATAGCGGACGCTCTCGCTCTCACTGGAATCCACCTGGATGGTAACTGTACCACTGAACTGGTTGCCCTTGGTGTCCCAGGCCCGGAACGGGATATCCACTGTGCCGGTATAGGACTCGGCAGCTGCAAAGGTCACGCGGCGCAGATACGGCGTGCTGTTGTAATAATAGCTGCGCTCAGCAGTGACCGCTTCACCGGAGCCGCCGGAGCTGCTGGAATAGTTGTAGTAAAGTTTACCCTGGTTGGCAGGCGGCAGGGTGAAGCGGACATAGTCCAGCGTGTAACCGGTGGCATCACGACACAGGTTATTGAAGTCGCGTTCGTCCATGGTGATCCATCCGCCCTTGGTGATGGTGTAGTTAATATCGCCATTACCGGTGGGTTTGGAAACCTGGACGCGGACGCTGCTCCGGAAGGAGGTGCCGTTGACGTCTGTTGCCAGGAAGGACAACATCACCTCACCGCTGTATCCGCTGTTGGGGACAAAATAAACATCGTTCAGGGCAGGGGAGCCGTTGAGCTTGTACTCCTTGTTGGCCTCCACGGGGGTATTGTAGGAGGATCCGGCAGAGTAGCGGTAGTAGAGCTTGCCGCGGCTGCTGTCGGGGAGGGAGAAGGAGACGCTGGCCAAGTCGCGGCCGGTGCGGTTCCGGCAGAGACGGTTAAAATCATCGGCGTTGAATTGCAGCGGCTTGTTGGCGGTGGTGGTATAGACGATGTCCTCCACCTGAGCCACGGTGACCTCAATGGTCCCCTGGAAGAAGTTGGTGGCATCGGCATAACCGGTGTAGGAAATGACCGCTGTGCCGCTGAAATCCGCCTTGGGAACAAAGGTCACGTCACTGAGACCCCGCTGCGCCAGAGAGGGATTGACATAGTACATCTCACCCGCGCCAACGCCCGATCCGGTATCCGCCTCAGACTGATAGCGATAGTACAGAGTTCCCTCTTTGGTGGTAAGATTAAAGCCGCCTACGTGGCTGAGGGAACGTCCCAGCACATCGCTGCATTCGGTCTCGATGCGGCTCACCAGGCTCGAGAAGGGTACAGGCTCACCGGCATCCACAGACACCTTGATGGGGTCAGCGGTGTTGCGCTCCACCTTCACTTCACAGGTGGCGGAATAGGTGCTGCCGCTAATCTTGGCGGTGATGGTGGCGGTGCCCTCTTTGATGCCGTACAGATAACCGTTATTTACGGTCACCACGTTGGAGTCGCTGCTGGTCCATTCAATTCGCTGCTTTTGCAGGGACGAGCCGAACACCTCATACTGTAATGTATGATTGCCCCGCTCCCGGATGGTGACGGATGTCTCTTTCAGGATGATACCCAGCACCGTTACGGCACAGGTGCCCACATTGCTGCCGGCTGTGGCGGTAATTTCCGTCTGACCTGCGCTGACACCGGTCAACCATCCGTTACTGTCCACCGTGGCGATGGCTGGATTTTTAGTACCCCACGTCACCGTGGCCGGTGGGTTGGTCTCCGGTTTTACCGTAGCATGGAGCTGGACTTTGCCGCCCGGCGCAACCTCGGTAGCAGTAGGGGACACGGTCACGCCTGCCGGATCTTCTGTCTGTACCAGCACTTTGCAGGTACCATATCTGAACTCATTGTTCAACTGCACCGTAATCTTTACGGTCACTTCTTTGACACGCTCGTTGGTATCTGCTACGCGCAAAGCCGTTATTGTCGCACCCAAGCCATTTCCAGTCTTTACAACCGAAACCTCATCACCACGGTTGTCCTCTACTGTCCAGTCTATTGTGATACCTTTGGGAAGTGTATCACTGTTTACTGTATAGGCCGAGTTATCACTAAGCGATACTGTAGCGGTGATATCCTTAGGCTGCCCCTCTTTCAGGGTCAGTGTCTCATTGCTGACTGTTACTTTATTGAGCGTCGGCTGGTCCGCGGCGGCGGCAGGCAGCACAAACAACTGCATGGGCAGCAGCGCCACGCACAGCAGCAGCGCCAGCAATCGACTACTCCACTTCAATTTCATGGGTCAAGTTCCTCCTTTGAAGCGCTGCCCCTGATGAACAGGGGCAGCAGAGGTACGGATTTATTCAGCACTTCCAAGCATTACTCTACAATCACCCAGCCGCCTGCGGTAAAGGCTGTACCAGTGCCGGTCTTTACTTCTTCATAGCGAAGCGTAATTGTATTGACGGTACTGCTACCCCAACGGTCGCTGATAAAGCCGTCTTTGAACAGCGTTAACGTATTACCCACTCTGACCCCGGTATAGTCAAACGTAAAGGTATTCGTGGCGGTATCCGATGCGTTGGACGTCGTTTTTAGTGTACCTACATTACCTCCCATATGCGCCAGCATGGAGGTTTTGCCCGGTTGTATTTTGCCGTCGGAACCAATGACCGGATCTTCCTGCACATTGTCTTTTTCAACAGCCGCATGGAGCTGACTGGTATCACGGCTCTCCGGAATCCAGTACACCACCTCACTGAACACCAGCGTCAAGGTGCCGGAATAGGTACCGGTATTCACATCTTTGATACCGTCTGCACCGGGAACGGTCATCGTGGGAGGTGTTGTATCCGGAATATGGACATTACCAACCGCCTTAAAGGCGTATTCGCCGCCCAGTACGTTCTTGGCCACCGCAATGCAGTAGTAGTTGGTAGCACTCTGCGGGTCCATATCCTTGGTAAAGTCGTGCTTATACTCCTGGTTAGCCGTTGTCGTGGTGCTGCCGGTTGCGCCGGGTGTGCCGCCGCTGCCCTGTCCACGGGTAATGATCTGCTGGATCTCATCGCGGATCTTGGTACCTTCACCGGGCTTGGCTGGCGGCTGAGCATAAAGGTCAAACCAAGAATACCCTCCCGTGCCGGTCTGCATCAAAGCATCCAGTACGGTCATGGTTTCCGCCTTGGAACCGGCCGCCTGCCGGAACTCCGCTTCCAATTCCTTGTCCACATAGGTAATAAACTTCTGACGGAAAATGGTGGGCAGCTGCGTATCGGCAAACAATACAAAGCTCAGGTCAGAATCCTCTGTGGTCTCGAAGGACACATTGGGGCTCAGTTCCTGCAACATCAGTGCCGGTTTCTGCACGTCGCCCGTACTGAACCGGTAACAGTAGACATCGGAATACACCTGAGATGTACCCTGAATGACAAAGTACACCACATAATCCTGATTCGGCATCAACCCGTCCACCGCGACTGTCTTGACGCTGGCGCCGCAGGTCAGGGAACCGCTCTGCACGTCCTCACTGACCAGATATTTGCCCGCATCCACAATCCAGTTATAGGGCGGCGTGGCTACCGGCGTCTTAAACGTACCGGAACCATCATTTTCAATGCCGTCGTTTTCGCCCGATTCTTCCAGCTGGTTATAGTACGTCAAATCCGTACCGCTGGGGCTGTAGTCTTCACCGTTGGGGCCGAGGGTGCTGATGTCGCCGCGCTTGGCCACAACCCAGTAGATGGTGCCCATACGGTCCAGCATCAGGTCCATACGGACGGTGGAGTCACCAGGTGTAAAGGTGGGACGGTCACCGATAAAGTGGGGTGCCGACTGGTCCCGGAAAGGCTTGTGCAGCGTCAGCGTCTCCGGCAGACCAATGTTGGTCAGGGTTGTACCCACCAGTTCATTCCATTTTTCCTCCGTGACATCAGCGCCCAGCCGGGGCAGCTCCAAACCGCTGCCGGCAATCACGTTGATGTCAAAGGTAATGGTCTGGCTCCAACTGCTGCGGTCCGGTTCGCCCTCTACCTTGGTAAAGCTGACGGCATATTCATACACCGTGCCTTCTTTCAGTGTATTCAGCTGGTCAAAGGTGGGGTTGTTGTTGTTGGGGTCCTCCAGGTTCATCCGAAGGCTGTTGCCGGCTCTGGCAATATTCTCCGACACCATGATGGAGGAGTTGCCCACCAGTTCCCACTTGTCATTCAACACGCCGCTGACGCGCCGGAACAGCTGGAATTCCACATGGGTATTGGACCAGAGAATCATATCCCAACAGATGGAGTTTTCCACCTTTTGCGTGGAAATGGGGTCCATGCGCCAGTACAGGTCGATGGGTGCACCGCCTGTGGGCAGGTTTTGCACGGGCTGGCCGTCCTTGTACACCGCCTCGGTAATGGCCGCCTCCATATTGTTGCCCACCGACAGGTTCACCTGTGCGAACACCGTCTCAAACTCCGGCAGCTTTGTCTGACCCATGACGTTCTGGGCCTGAGAGGTATCGGAGATGGTCTTGGCAGCAATTTCAAAATAGTATTTTGCGCCGCTCTTGAGGTTGATGGCTCCCGTTTCATAGGGGAAAATCACGACGGTTTTACTGTCTTCCAGCACGATTTCCGCGTAGCGGTAATCGATGGTCCAGTCATCGTTGTTCTTATCCGTGTCCGCCGTGGCGCCCTGAATCAGCTGCGGCTGGCCGTCGCTGGGATTGATATACAGCTGAATGGCCTCTTCCAGCACCGCAGCCATCTCATTGCGGGCGTCCATTTCCGTGGGCTGGCCGATGACCTTGGTGACCCGGTCATAGTAATCCACCAGGGGAGTGTTGGTGGCCACGGACTGCACCGGCTCGCTGAACACCAGACGCACATCCGAATCCGGCAGGGGACGATTTGTATCCGTGCCGTTATACTTGGTGAACTCCTGGGTCACCGTGGGCTTGGTGTCATCCTCGGTATGGATGGTGATTTTGCCAATGCTGGCGGAATAGTTTCCAGCCTTGTCCTGGGCCACATAGTACAGGTCGTAGGACTGCTGGTTATCCAGGCCGGTGATGTTAAAGCTGACATCCTTGCCCTCGGTCATGTTCACCTTGCCGCTCTTGAGGGCATTCATGCCCGCCGACACCTGGAGCTTGGCCTCGTCACTGGTCCAGTCCACAGGCCCGGACTGGCCTGCCAGAGGCTTGGGATAGATCTCGCCCTGCTTGACCACAACCCAGTACAGGGTGCCGGCCTCATTGAGGTTGGCATACAGGCCCACGGCAGTCTTTTCCACCTTGTTGATGGTGGGCTCCGTGTTAAACTCCGGGGGCGTTCTGTCCACCGTGGTAAAGCTCAGCTTTTTGACCGCCGAACTGGCGCCTCCATCGATATCGGTAAGCCACAGGTAGAGGTCATAAGATTCCAGTTCTTCCAGCGGCACATTATTGACATCAAAGGTATAGGGCTTGTTCTTGGTCACGTCCAATGCACCGTAGCCCAGATTGCCGGTAACGGCATTGGCTTTGAAATCCTCTGCCGTGGGCGCTGTCGCACCTTTGGGAAGTACAGCGTAATACAGGCGGCAGGTCTTGGTGGCCATTGTGGTCACCTGGGCGGAAATATTGGTAATCCGCGACATGTAGGGATAGCCCGTCGCAAAGTTCGGGGCCGTGTTGTCCGGCGTACTAAAGGAAATGACCTTTACCGGGCTGCGGTCCTCCCGTCCGTCCACAAAGACGGCAGACAGATAGTAGGAGCCGCCGGCGGTGAGTCCAGTGATTTTGTTCGTGGCCGCCTGATTGGCCCCGCCGATGGACACGCTGCCCCGCTTGACAACCTTGGGGCTATAGGACGAGGGGTTAATCAAATCATCCGCGCCCACAGAACCATCCGTCACCGCAGTAATCGCCCAGTACACAATGCCTTTTTTATTAGTGCTGACGCTGACCGTTGCCGTAGTGGGAGCCAGATCGGTCATCTTGGGATAGCCCGCCAGAATTCTGGGGTCTGCGGAGGCCTCCGCCGCCGCCGCGCTGTCCATGTTCTCTCCATCAATGGTAGCCGTCTCACCGGGACGGATGACGATTTCATCGGGCAGCATGGACACGGTGCTGCCGGAGGTATTGACCGTCAGCTTGCCGATGTCGCCGTCACCGGTGATGGTGGTGGCCGCGTCCAGGTTGACCTCTTCTACCTCTGTCCCAGCCTCAATATTGAGTGTGGTACCGGTGGCAGTCTCATCAATGGTAATGCTCTGGGCTTGTCCGGCGCCCAGGCTCAGATAGGATTTGGGTGTCAGGTTGATGACATCCTTGATATTGCCGGCCAGCTCCAGAGAGCGGCCGTCCTCGCCGTCCAGTTCAATGCGCAGAGCGCCGCAGTCGGCGGGGGTGTTGTCCTCCAAAAAGGCGTTGGTCCGGACGCTGGCCACATTGATAACGCCGTCACCCTCCAGACGCACGGACACCTCAGTGTTTTTCACATTATCCAGCACCAGCTTGGGGCTGTTGACGTTGCGCAGCACCACGCTGTCCTCGCCGCTTTCGCTGACGCCGCCGCCGCTGACGACAATTTCGCCCAGGACCGTCACATTTTCCAGCAGGACGTTGCCCTCGGCCACACCGGCGGTGATGTACAGGTTACCGGCAATGACCGTGTTGCTCAGCGTCACGCCGGAAGTATTGATGGTCACATTGCCGTAGACATTCCCCAGGGAATGGACACCAGGGGTCTGCACCGGCGTGCCAATGGCCCGGACCAGCATAATGGCCGTCTCGCCCCGGGTGATGGGAGCCAGAGGCCGGAAGGTACCGTCGCCATAGCCGTTGATAATCTCATAATCAGTCAGAGACGTAATGAGACCGCGGCTCCAATTGCTGATATCGCGGCTGTCGGTAAAGTCGGTATTTTCACCCGACGCAGCCTGGAGCATCAGATTCCGGGCCAGCATGGCCGCCGCCTCCTCCCGGGTAATCTGCCGGTCAGGGGAGAAGGTGTTCTTGGACGTGCCCTGTATGTATCCTATATTGTAGGCAATGGACACATCCTCCGCGTACCAATCGCTGGATTTCACATCAGAAAAGGGCATATCACCGGTACGGGAATACCCGAAGGCCCGGTTGACAATGGTGACGAATTCCGCCCGGGTGATGTTGCTGTCCGGGCGCAGATTGCCTTCAATATCGCCCCGCAGGAAGCCCCATTCCACCATCTGGTTGAGATAGGGGTCCTGATAATCGACCGCATGGGCCGTGGGCAAGCCGGTGGGGACCACCGTCAGCAGTGTGGCCGCCATCAGAACCAGGGCCAGCATCCGCCGGAAGAGTTTTAGACTTTGCATACGGTTTCCTTTCATCGTAACGGCGTTCCTTTCTACCTGTTCTGTCCTTTTGCGGAACTGGAAGCGTGATGGAATTGCAGGCCGAACACAGCCTCACGGACCATATTCTCCTCCTCCCGCAACAGATCCACAAATTTTGCCGCATACATGGGCACCGATTCCTTGGAGGAGCAGCGGCGAATGATTTCAATGTTCAAAACCAGCGGTTGTGATGTAACGGGAATGACCACCTGGCCTCGCATCCCGTCGGGCAGTGCCTTGGCGCAGAAGAATGAAATGCCGCCGCAGCTCAGGTCAAAGCTGAAAATGGGCAGCCGTCCCTGGGGTTTCTTGGCGGAATAGAGAAAGCTCTCAAACCGCACGGGAAGCCGCAAATTCTGCCGCAGCTCCTGCCCCAGCCGTTTGGTCATCTGGACCATCGCCACCGTATCGCCGTCCCAGCGCAGAATCAAGCCTTCCACGGCCACACAGTACTCCGCCGCGCCCACCAGACGAATGTCTTTCATGTTCCACAGCTTGGGGGCGTCGGCATAATCCACTTCCAGCCGCCATATCTCCGTGTCCGGGTCATCCCGGCACGTACAATGGCCCACGGGTATGCTCTGGGTGTTCAGAATCAAATACCGGTTTTTTAAATTTCCCGCCATGTTATTGCACCTCCTGCTGATCCGCCTTACTCAGCTCCACCTTTTCCTGCTCTGCTTTTTGCTGCTCTGCCTTCTTCTGCTCCGCTCTCCATTTCTCCCGCTCCCTTCGGAATTTCTCCGGATCGCTGGGGTCAAAATTCAGAAAATACAGATAAATTTCTACGATGGCTCCATAGAGCTCCTCGGGGATTTCCCGGCCCAGCTCCATCTGAGACAGCACTGTGGCCAGGGAGTTGTCTTCGTAGATGGGTACGCCGTTCTCCGACGCCACCTCCACAATCTTCTCGGCCAGGTTGCCCATGCCCGAGGCAATGATCACCGGGGCGGAGTGTTCCGTGCCGTATTGCAGGGCAACGGCCCGCCGGGCCCCGCCGTTAGACTTTGACATTGACGCTTCGCTTCCCTTCAAAAAGATCCGGAAATACATCCGTAATAGCCAGGGGTCTCTCCGACTTGCGGACCTGTACACTGCGGCCCGTCAACCCGTGATCCTGGAGAATTTGCTGCAAATCCTCGGCCACCCGCGACCGGTGCTGCAGAATGCTGTCCGGTGCGTAGAGGTCCAGGTCCACCTGCTCCTTGCGGGCCCCCAGGACCATCTCCACAAAACCCAACCCCTGAATGTCCATTTTGAACAGGAATTGGATTTTGCCGTCCTCCTCCCGCCGTCCGTTTTCGTTTTCGGCGTCGGGGTCCACCCAATACTCCGAGTACATGACCCGGTCCTGCCAAAGCAGCGGCACCAGGCCATGGCGCAGCGGCATATACACGCTCTCGTTGATGAGCATGGCCCGGACAATCTCCGTAAACGTTTCCCGCAGGTCCGTGCCGCCGTCGCCCCGCAGTGCTCGGGAGGCCAGCGATGCCAGCCGCTCAGAAAAAGCATCGGCTCGGGCCGCTTTTGCGAAATCGTTCTCCTGCAGCAGCTTGAGCAGCGCCTTGTCATCCAGCTGGTTCAGCCCTGCCAGTGATTCGCCGCAGCGGCTCAACTGCCGGAATGCCTGGAGCATGCTCTCCTCATCGCCGTTCTCATAGCGGGTGACATTGAGAATGAGCATGCTGATCAGCGTTCGGGCGGTGCCCATGTCGTGGGTCCGCTCTACATAGTCGGCCAGATGGGGGATAACCTCTCCTTGCAGCAGCTTCAAATTGCCCTGCCGGTCTCCGGCCTGGAGGCCCAGCTGTAATCGGGCGCTGTAGTTGGCCAGCGCTTCGCCCCAGCTTTTGGGCATATAATCCGGCAGCTGCCGCAGCAGTTGGTTCATGGTCCGGCCAATGTGCTCGCTGGAGGAAAAATCGCTGTAGCGCTTGAGAAACATCAGGATATCCTGCCGGATGGCGGGGCTGTTGGTGGACTGGAACGTCTGACGCAGCAGCGACATCAGGGGACCGGCAAACCGGTTGCCCGCCTTCATCTGCGTGCTGAACAGCTCATGCAATCCCTGGGCGTCCATGTGCAGCATCTGCAAAAACGCCTTCATTTCCGTTGCCACGCCCTCAGTCAATCCAGGGGTGGCAGCCATGACGTTGAGCCAGCTCACCATTTTGGTGAACTCTGCCGCCAGATCCGGCGATTCCCGCAGCGCTTGCAGGAACATCTGCAAATTGGAGTCGTAGCGGAGCCCGTCGGACAGGAGGGCGTCATTGGCGCCGTTCTGGTCCGTACGGGCGTCGGGCCGTCCCACTCGGGTGGGATCGGGAATATTCTGTATGGAGGTGTCTCCGGGGCGGATTGCCGTGGGCTGGACCCGGGTGTTGTTGGGACCATCATACCCCGGTACAGGGTTGGTTACTCCCATCAGGTTGGCCATATCGTTGTCACCTTTTTCCTATGGTATCGCCGTCCTCACCGCAACGGCGGCGGAGTGGGCGGAATGTTTTCTATTAGTTTTTGTATCGTCGCCTTAATTATTGCAAATTTCTGCCGATATGTATATTATAAGTTCTGCAGAAAAAGGAAGGGTGCCGCTTATGAGTATGGGCAACGACAGCATTCTGGACGCTTATCTCTATGAAACCGACGGGCTTTTAGAGCAGTTGGACAGCATCGTGTTGGCCGCGGAGCAGGCTGACGCATTTTCAAACGATGACATCAATACGATTTTCCGTATTATGCACACCATCAAGGGCTCTTCGGCCATGATGGAGTTCAATTCTCTCATGACCATCGCCCACCGGGCCGAGGATCTTTTTGCGATCCTGCGAGAGCAGTCCATTTCCATTGTGCCGGAAAGCCTCCGACCGGAGTTGTTTGATCTGCTTTTCCAGACCATCGACTTCTTCCGGCAGGAAATCGATCACATTCAAAACGGGGAAGCTCTCACAGATAATATCGACACGCTGTTGGAGAAAATTAATAGCTTTATCGCACAAATTAATGGTACTGCTCCGGCAGCGGCCAAAGAGCCGGCCGACAGCAGCGAACCGGCAGCCGATGCCGCACCGCATGGATTTCCCTATGGTTTGCGGGTATTTTTCGACGAGGGCTGCGGTATGGAAAACCTGCGGGCCTTTATGCTCGTGACTTCCATCCACGACATTTGCTCCGAAGAGGATTTCACATTTGAACCCGCTGATGTGGAGCACAATGCAGCCTCCTCGGCTCTGGTGGCCCAGTCGGGCTTCACCATGCATTTCCGCAACCAGGCGGATCGGGACAACGCCATCCATTCCGTTACCGGTATTGGTTCCGTCCGCAACTACCAGACTATGGACCCGGCATCCCAGTCCGCTCCGGCTGCGGAAGAGCCGGCACCGGCTCCGGCTCCAGCCGCCGCACCGCAGGCAGCTCCGGCCTCGTCTGCGTCTGCATCCGCAGCGCCGGTACAGCCCGCCGCGCCGGCTGCTCAATCCAAGGCTACGCCGGTAAAGACCGAAAACCACCACAAGGAGAGCCTTATCAGCGTCAGCCTCAGCAAGCTGGACCAGCTGGCGGCGGTGGTGGGCGAAATCGTCATCACCGAATCCATGGTCACCGCTTCTCCCGACCTGAAGGGTCTCAAGCTGGACGCCTTCACCAAGTCGGCCCGTCAGCTGCGGAAGCTCACCGACGAGCTGCAGGATGTGGCCATGTCCCTGCGCATGGTTCCTGTGTCGGCCACGTTCCAGAAGATGAACCGTATCGTCCGCGATATGTGCAAGAAGCTGGATAAGCAGGCCCATCTGACCCTGATTGGCGAAGACACAGAAGTGGATAAGACCATTGTGGACAGCATCGGCGATCCCATTATGCACATCGTCCGTAACTCCATGGACCACGGCATTGAGGAGAACGTTGAGGACCGTATTGCCGCCGGTAAGGACCCGGTGGGTGAGATCATTCTGTCGGCCCGCCACACGGGCAGCGAGGTCATCATTGAGATCCGCGACGACGGCCAGGGTGTCAACGATGACGCCGTTCTGGCCAAAGCCATCCGGCAAGGACTGGCCTTTGAGGGCGTGGAATACTCCCACAAGGATATTCTGGCCTTCCTGCTGGCGCCGGGCTTCTCCACCAACAGCGAGGTGACGGAATTCTCCGGCCGCGGTGTTGGCATGGACGTGGTGAAAAAGAACGTGGAGGATATCGGCGGTTCTGTGACCATCACCAGTGAGCAGGGCAAGGGCATGACCACCACGCTGAAGATTCCGCTGACCATGGCCATCATGGACGGCATGGAGGTCAGTGTGGGCAGCTCTATCTTCACCATTCCCATCCACAATATTCGTCAGTCCTTCCGCATTTCCCAGAAGGACCTCATCAGCGACGCCTCCGACGGCGAACTGTTCAAGTGCATGGGCGAGTTCTACCCGGTCGTGCGCATGCGGGACCTGTATCAGATTGAAGATGGCCGCGTCAACGTGGAGGAGGGCATTCTCATCTGGCTGGAAGCCGGCGAGCTGTCCTACTGTCTCTTTGTTGACGAACTGCTGGGCGAGCAGCAGGTGGTTGTGAAGCCCCTGCCCAGCTACCTCAACAGCTTCAACATCAAGCGCAGCGGTATTGCCGGCTGCACCATCCTGGGCGACGGCAATATCAGCCTGATTCTGGACGTCAACAATCTCTATCAGGGCCAATAAGAAGGAGGGTTCCCCATGGAAGATTACGAGCTGCAGACCGAGCAGGTCCAGGCCCCCGACACAGCCGATGACACGCTGTGTAAATATTTGCTGTTTCGTTCCGACGCCCTGCTGTTTGGCGCGGCGGCGGACTATGTAGTGGAAATTATCACCAACCACCCCATTACGCCGATTCCGTTGGTGCCGTCTTATGTCTGCGGCATCATCAATCTGCGCGGTCAGATTATTCCCATCGTAGACATCCGCATTATGCTGGGGCAAATGCCCACCAATAGAGACTGCATCATCATCCTCACCATTAACGGGATGCTGGTGGGCGTTCTGGTGGATACGGTCCTGCGGATGATTGATTTGGATACGGCCACCCTGTGCATGTCTCCGGCCAAGGAGCACCAGCGCCTGGTGTCTGGTATGTGCTCTCTGCCCGACGGCGAGACGATGCTGGAGTTTGACTGTGCCAATCTGCTGACACAGGCGTAACAGAAAGGAGAGGGGAGTTTCTTGGACTTTTTTCATGATCTCACCGTAACCGACGAAGATTTTCACAAGTTGGTGCAATTTATTCAAAAGAACTACGGCATCGATCTGAGTAAGAAACGGGCCCTGATCACCAGCCGTCTGTCCCACTCGCTCAAAGAGCGGGGCTACACCAGTATGAAGCCCTTTCTGGAGCACCTGTTCCGGACAAAGTCCCAGGAGGATCTGGAGTTGGTGCTCAACAAGCTGACCACCAATTACACGTATTTCCTTCGGGAAAAGGATCATTTCACCTATCTTACCAACACCATTCTGCCTCAGCTGGCCGTGGCCCGGCAGCGGGAGCGCAGCGTCTCCATCTGGAGCGCCGGTTGTTCCAGTGGTGAGGAGCCCTACACCCTGTCTATCTACCTCAAGGAATTTTTCAGTGGAAAGGGGACATGGGACACCCGTATCCTGGCCACGGACATCTCCCATCAGGCCATGGAAAAGGCACAGAAGGGTCTCTACGATATGCCTG
>DVJJ01000074.1 GCA_018716875.1 Candidatus Avoscillospira avistercoris | reverse complement strand
ATTGTTGCGGTGAGAGGGCCAAAGGCCCCTCAGCTCCGCCGGGGGATGGTGCATGGGGTGGTATGGGTTCGTTACGGTGCGGTGGTTCTGGATGGGTGCGGCAGCGCGCTCAATCCATGCTTCGCATTGTTACGGTGAGAGGGCCAAAGGCCCCTCAGCCCCGCCAGTAGAGGGGTCGTATGGTCTCGTAGGGCGGGACCTGTGTGTCCCGCCGCAGGGATGCACCGCCCCATATGGTTAAAACCAATTGGTTCCGACCGCGTAGGGCGGGGGCTTGCCCCCGCCGCCGGCATGGGTTTGCCTGGATGCACCGGCTTCCAATGGTACCATATTCCTAGTTGGGAACTTGCCTATTTCCCGGAAATAAAACCTGCCGCCCTTTTTGGCGAAAAACTAAATTTTGTTCCGCAAACCATCGGAAATGATAAAATAACCTGAAAATGAACTGGAAAAAGTGTCGATAAAAAATTGGGATATTCTGGTTTTTGATACTTGCAAAATATTGGTAATTATGGTAAATTATTGGTGTCGCAGGCATCAGAAACCCGGCGGCTTTTGTGGAGAATCAAAATTACCGACAGGAGAGGAACCAGATGGAACAACGTATCAAAGCACTGATCGCCGACGGAAGTGAGGAATTCTGTGAGCAAGTACGAACTGCCATGGAACGGGCCGGCGGCTTTCAACTCATCGGAACAGCCCGGGATGGACATAGAGCCGTGGCAATGCTGCGGGAGCAGACGCCGGATGTGTTGGTGTTGGATTTGGCGCTGCCCCTACTCGACGGCATGGCTGTATTGCAGGCGGTGGCGCAGATGGAGAAGCGCCCCATGATCCTGGTAACGTCCAGCTTTATCACCGAGTATGTGGCCAATGTGACCTCCACCATGGGGGTGTCGTATCTGATGCTCAAGCCCTGTGATACGGCGGTGGTGGTGGAGCGTCTGCGGGAGATGTGGCAGACGCGCCAGAAGCCCAAAGCACCTGCGTCGTCCCTGGACCGGCTTTCCGCCGGACGCCAGGCCAGTGTGGAATCCATGGTCACCAATATCATCCATGAGATTGGCGTCCCGGCCCATATCAAAGGGTACCAGTATTTGCGGGAGGCCATTCTGATTGCGGTGGAGGATATGGAGGTCATCAATGCCATTACCAAGGTGCTCTATCCCCAGGTGGCCAAGGCGTTTTCCACCACGCCCAGCCGGGTGGAGCGGGCCATTCGCCATGCCATTGAGGTGGCATGGGACCGGGGCGACCTGGAGACGTTGCAGCGGTTTTTCGGATACACCGTATCCAATACCAAGGGGAAACCTACCAACAGCGAATTCATCGCCCTCATCGCGGACAAATTGCAGTTGCAGCTGAAGAATGCGCAGCTGCCCCAGAGCGTGTGAGGCAGGGGAAACAGAAGGGGAAATGTAAATGAACAAGACACTGGTACGCACGGCCCTGACCACCGACCAGACCGGCCGGTCCGTACAGCTGGACTACTATCTGCTCAGCGAGTATACGGCGGGTCTGGAGCAGTACGGCACAGAGGTGGTACTGCGGCGGGGCCGGGAAGATGAACGGTGTGCCGTGGGGTGTATTACGCCGCTGGCCTCGTCCATGACCCGCATCATCGGCCTGTTGGCCGAGGCCACGGTGACGCCCACGGGGCTGCGGGACGTACTGGAGGATATTTTGTAATTTTTTTGACGGGAATTCATGGGAAATAGTGGACACGGCAGGGGAAAATCTGCTATAATCTCTACCAGAGTCAAACCGGGAGGTCAAAAGAGAGATGAAGTGTCCCTATTGCGGTTATCAGGAGAGCAAGGTGGTGGATTCCCGCCATAGTGACGATGGTCTGAGCATTCGCCGCCGCCGGGAGTGTCTGGAGTGCGGCAAGCGGTTTACCACCTATGAGACGGTGGAGAGCCTGCCCATGGTGGTGGTCAAGAAGGACGGCAGCCGTCAGAGCTTTGACCGCGGAAAGATTTTAGGCGGTATGATGCGGGCCTGTGAAAAGCGTCCTGTGTCCATGGCGGATTTGGAAGCGGCCGTGGATGAGATTGAGCAGACCATTCAAAACTCTCTCGAACGGGAGATCAGCACCACCCGGATTGGAGAACTGGTCATGGAGCGGTTAAAGCCCCTGGACGAGGTGGCCTATGTGCGCTTCGCGTCGGTGTACCGCCAGTTTAAGGATATCAATACGTTTATGCAGGAGCTTAACAAGATTCTTGCGGAGAAATGACATACAGCCCAAACAGGCAGAGAACCCCTCCCGAAGGAGCAGAAGGGAGTCCAAGGAAAAAACCTTGGGCTCCCTTTTTTTGCGGTTGGCGGGCGGCCGATGGGGGAGAGAGCGGCCCCCGTTCCGGATAGGCGCGGAAAATCCATGGGGCGGAACAGGAAAAACTTGTCGAATCATATTGTATTTTTCAGCCGTATGGGCTATGATAAAATAAACATAGTGCCGGTGTCCGCCCAGGCTGCTGATGGAGCCGGGGCGGGTTTCGTGCCGAGGACCAATCCGGCGGATTCCGCCGGGACGCGGCACGGCCGGAACGGAGAACTTGAAAAAAAGGAAGAGGACGTATGAAACTACGCACAAAAATTCTGCTGCCAATTTCCATCATTTCCATCTGCGCGGTTTTGGCACTCGGCGGCATTTCCTACTTTTTTGCCCAGCGGGAGGTCATCCGGATTTACCGGGACCAGATTGAGAGTACCATTGTTTCGCTGGAAGAGGAAATCAAGATTACCGAGCAGGTCCAGGACGTGGTGATCAGCGACGTGCGCAGCCGCAATCTGTCGCTGACGAAGGTGCTGGCCCAGTTCATTTCCCTGCGGCTGTCACAGATGACGCCGCCGGCCCAGTACAACGCGGCGGAGCTTCAGGCTTTGGCCGACCAGCTGGGCGTCAGTGAAATCCATGTGATTGATGCAAACGGCATCCTCTTTTGGAGCAACATGGAGCAGCATTACGGCTTTGATATCAACTCCACCGAGCAGGCACGGGAGTTTATGAAGCTGGTGGAGGACCCCACGCTGGAAATCATCCAGGACCCCCAGCCCAATTCCATCGGCCAGATGGTCCAGTATACGGGCGTTGCCCTGGACGGCGGCAAGGGCATTGTGCAGGTGGGCATGGAAGCCCAAATGACAGAGGCGCTGAACAACGTCCTCTCCCTGCAAAACCGCATCCAGTCCATGAAAATCGGTGAGACCGGCTCTGTGGGCGTGGTCCAGAACGGTGTGTATGTGGCCCACAGCGACGCCGCCCAGGTGGGCGCCACGGCCAACGCATCCCTGACGTCGGCAGGCGTACAGGCCGATTGGGTCCGTCTCAACGGACAAAAGTATCTGGCCGCCGCGGCCCAGTATGAGGATATGACCATTGTGGCCTGTCTGCCCGCGTCGGAGTACGCGGCCAGCCTCAGCACCATGCTGGTGGCCAACGGCACCGTTGGATTGGTGACGGTGGTGGCGCTGGTGGTGGCGCTGTTCTTCTGCTTGCAGACCATCGTGCTCCGGCCGGTCCAGGAGCTCAGCGGCAATCTGCGGCTGATTCAGCAGGGACGGCTTTCGGAAATCAATGTCCAGCATGAGAGCCACGACGAATTGGGTCAGCTGGCCTCGGATATGCGGGATATCAGCAGCGGTTTGAGCCAGGTGATGCGGGCCCAGAGCGATATGCTGGGCGCCTTTGCCGCCGGTGATTTCACCGCCCGGCCCAGCCGGCCCGAGGCGTATGTGGGTGAGTACAGCGGTTTGCTGGAAGCCAGTCTCCGAATGTCCCAGAACGTCAGCAATGCGCTGCGGGAGATCAACGAAGCGGCCAATCAGGTGGACGCCGGTGCAACTCAGGTGTCCAACAGCGCCCAGGCGTTGGCCCAGGGCGCCACGAAACAGGCCAGCGCTGTGTCCCAGCTGACGGCCACGGTGGAGGATATCTCCAATCAGATTTCCACCCAGCTGGCCGACAGCGCCGTGTATGTGGAGAGCTCCAATGCCCAGGCCCAGGAGGCCAAGAAGAATCTGGACGACAGCCGCCGCAAGATGCAGGAATTGATGGACGCCATGGAGGAAATCAAGGAGCGGTCGTTCAACATTCAGGAGATTATCAAGACCATCGATGACATCGCGTTCCAGACCAATATCCTGGCCCTCAACGCGGCGGTGGAAGCGGCCCGTGCCGGTACGGCGGGCAAGGGCTTTGCCGTGGTGGCCGACGAGGTCCGCAGTCTGGCGGCCAAGTCGGCGGAGGCATCCCGGAAGACCCAGGAATTGATCCGCAGCTCCATCCAGTCGGTGGAGCGGGGGACTGATCTGGTGTGCGATACGGTGGAGGTTGTCAACCAGACGGCAGAATATGCGTCCAATACGGTGGCGGCCATGACGAAGATTGCCCAGGCTGCCAAGGAGCAGGGCGATTCTCTGGTGCAGGTCACCGAGGGTCTGGAGCAGATTTCCGGCGTGGTCTGCAACAACTCCGCCACCGCCGAGGAGAGCGCCGCCGTCAGCGAGGAAATGAACGGTCAGGCGGCCATGCTGAAAAATTTGGTGAACCAGTTCCGGATTTGATTCCAGAACCATTTGTACATCGTACAGCCCCGGATTCCCAAGGGAATCCGGGGCTGTTGTTTGTATGGGGACGTGTCCGGGCGGCGTCCGGCAGCGCGAACCCGTACCCCTTATAGCACATTATAATAGTAGGGTTTCTCCATGTCGCACAGATGGTTGATCTGCTCAATGAGGTCGGCGCAGGTAGGCTCGAATTCCTCGGAACAGCCGTTCTGGGCGTATTCCACCAGCTGCCGGAAGGTGGAATTGACCTGATCGGCTTCGGCATGGCGCAGTACCATGCCGAAAAAGCCCCGGCGGCGCCGCCAGAACTCCCACGTCTCCGTCACCAACGCTTCGGCCTCGTCGAAGTATTCCCGGTCGGCCAGCTCCAACGCCTGTTCCAGCTGAGAGGTGGCGTGGGTGGTCCAGCGGTCCAGCACCGCCAGGGACGTAAAGCAGAGGGCAAGACACAACAGCAAAATCACCACACCGGTGGCCAGATGTTTCATGCGTCCACCTCCTGACGGCACAGATACAGCTTGCCGCTTTTGGTGGCGGTCAGCAGAAAAACCTCCTCGGCAGTGCAGCCGAAGTGACGCAGCTGCTTATCCAGCCAGGCCCGGTTCCGGCCCGACGCCTCCAACTGATCGTCGAGAATGACGCCGTCGCTGATGACGGCCACAGGCATTTCCGCCGCGTCCACATGGAGTTGCAGGTCTTGGGCCGTGGGGGGCTGATACTTGGGGTCCAGAATGGCGCTGATTTTTCCATCCACCTCCATCAGAGCATACTGGACCGTGCTCAGGTCGAGAATGCCCTGGGCCCTTAAATGCTGTATCAGCTCATCGACGGTGAGCCGCGTTTCCATAAGGTTCTGCACAAGGATTTGACCGTTTTCCATCAGCATCACGGGATTGCCGGAGAGGAATTTCCGGACGGGCCGGAACCGCACCGACAGGACGGAGAAAATCAGCTCGATGGACAGCACTGTTAAAATGGGGATGACGCCGGCAAACAGGGGAATGCCGATATCCTGCATGGGCACCGAGGCCAAATCGGCAATCAGAATGGCCACCACAAACTCCGTCGGCTCCAGTTCACCCAGCTGCCGCTTGCCCATAAGACGGACGGCGGCGATGAGCAGCACATATAAAATGATGGTACGAATGTAAGAAATAAACATAGATTCCACCTCTCAAAAACAGTATCTACGTAATTTTGCCGATTATGTGCCGCAGGAGACTAAAGCGTGAAAGCAAATCTTGCATTTGCTGCAAAAATGCGGTATTCTGTAAAAAACTACAGGTCCGAACGGGACCGGGAAAGAGGTAAGGACACCATGAACATTGCAGAGATTTTCGGCCAGAACATCTTCAGCGAAACCGTCATGAAACAGTGGTTACCCACCAAGGAGTTTTCCGAGGTCATGAACGTGCTGCAAAACGGCGGCCAGCTGAGCATGCAGACGGCTGACGTCGTGGCCAACGCCATGAAGGATTGGGCCGTCAGCAAAGGCGCGACCCATTACACCCACTGGTTCCAACCCCTCACCGGTATCACCGCCGAGAAGCATGACTCGTTCCTGACGCCGCCCGTGGCCGGTAAGACCATCCTCAAGCTGACGGGCAAGCAGCTGATTATGGGCGAGCCCGACGCGTCTTCCTTCCCCTCCGGCGGTCTCCGCTCCACCCATTACGCCCGGGGCTATACGGCCTGGGATATGACCTCTCCCGCCTTTATTAAAGAGCAGGCCTGCGGCGCGGTGCTGTGCATTCCCACAGTCTTCGTCTCCTTCACCGGCGAGGCGCTGGACAACAAGACGCCCCTGCTGCGCTCCATGGAAGCCCTCAACGAGCAGACCCTCCGCCTGCTGCGGCTCTTCGGCAACACCACCTCCAGGAAGGTCATCCCCTCCGTGGGCGCGGAGCAGGAATACTTCCTCGTTGACCGCCAGAAGTACCTCAAGCACCGGGATTTGATCTACACGGGCCGCACCCTGTTCGGCGCCAAGGCTCCCAAGGGTCAGGAGTTGGACGATCAGTACTTCGGCGTCATCCGCGAGCGCGTCGGCGCGTACATGAAGGACCTCAACGAAGAACTTTGGAAAATGGGCATCACCGCCACCACTCAGCATAACGAGGTGGCCCCGGCCCAGCATGAGATGGCTCCCATCTTCTCCGATGCCAACGTGGCCGTGGACCAAAACCAGCTGGCTATGGAGACCATGAAGCGCGTCGCCACCCAGCACGATCTGGTGTGTCTGCTCCATGAAAAACCCTATGCCGGTGTCAACGGCTCCGGTAAGCACAACAACTGGTCCATCAACACCGACGACGGCTTGCGTCTGCTGGACCCCGGCCCCAAGCCCAATGAGAATTTGCAGTTCCAGCTGATTCTGGCCTGTATCATCAAGGCCGTGGACACCCATGCTGATCTGCTGCGCAATACCGCCGCCTGCCCCGGCAATGACCACCGTCTGGGTGCCCAGGAGGCCCCTCCGGCCATTGTTTCCATCTTCCTGGGCGATCAGCTGGGGGATTTGGTGGAGCAGATTACCCATTCCGGCGTGGCCGCCGGTGTGCTCCAGAGCGGCAAGCTGGATACGGGCGTTTCCACCCTGCCGGTCATCAACAAGGACGCCACCGACCGCAACCGGACTTCGCCCTTTGCCTTCACCGGCAACAAGTTTGAATTCCGCATGGTGGGCTCCTCTGATTCTGTCGCCAACGCCAATACGGCATTGAATACCATCGTGGCCGAGGCATTCTGCGAAGCCGCCGACATTCTGGAGCAGTCCAAGGACTTCGTCCACGACGCCAAAACTCTGGTGGCTAAGTATATGATTCTCCATTCCGGCGTCATCTTCAACGGCAACGGCTATTCCGATGAGTGGGTGGCCGAAGCGGCCCGCCGCGGTCTGCCCAACCTCAAGTCCATGGTGGAGGCCATTCCGGCTCTGACCACGGAGAAATCCGTGGCCCTCTTTGAGAAATTCGGCATCTTTACGAGAGCCGAGCTGGAGAGCCGCGAGGAGGTCATGTACGAGACCTACGCCAAGACGGTTCACATCGAGGCCCAGACCATGATCCACATGGCCGGGAAGCACTATATCCCCACGGTGATTCAGTTTGTAACGGGCCTTGCCAATTCCATCAACGCCGTCAAGGCTGCCTGTCCCACCGCCGACGTGACCACCCAGCAGGACCTTTTGACCCGCTGCTCTGATCTGCTGGCCGAAACCCATGAGGCCCTGGCCGATCTGGAAAAGGCCGTAACGGAAACCATGGCTCTGGAGAACGTCCCCGAAATGGCCAACGCGTTCCATGACCGCGTCATTCCCGCCATGGCTGCCCTCCGCAGCCCCGTGGACGAACTGGAGCTTCTGGTGGACAAGGACATCTGGCCCGTACCCACCTACGGCGATTTGATGTTCGAGGTGTAAAAGGGGAGGCCCCTGCAAGGGGAGTTTCGCCCGTTGCGACGGGCGGGCGTTTCGCGCCTTGCGAGGCGCGACCAGAGGCCCTGCCTCTGGACTCCGCGATTTTTTGAAAAAAATCGAGTAAAACTTTTATCTGGCAATGGATTCCGCGGGAATCCATTGCCGGGTATTGGGAAATGCTCTGAATCCATGCTTCGCATTGTTGCAGAAGTGATCGGGAGATGTACCATCCAATCGGCTGGTACGTCTCCCGTTTTTGCGGTTTTTGACGCGTTCACCCCGGTGCGGCGGGAGATAGGAAAAAGGACGGGCAAGCTGTTCAAGCTTGTCCGTCCTTTGTTCGTCTCGA
>DVJJ01000073.1 GCA_018716875.1 Candidatus Avoscillospira avistercoris | reverse complement strand
GGAGCAGACACCCCAGAACAGAAAATACCAGTAGGCGCTCTTGGCAAATTTCAGCTCTGCTGAGCCGCCGGTTCTGGCTTGATTCATACGTTTACTGACTCCTTCCCGTTGATTGATCCAGGCTCAGGTCTCCTGGGCCGGAAGCTCCCCCTCCAGGAAGCAGACCGCCGTCAGGGTATCCCCCTCTTCCCTGGCTTTGAACGTCAGGTAATCCACCTGGCCGCGGATAAAGTCGGCAGATGCCGCTGTCACGGCGTCGTCGGAACACTCCATGGGATTCCGGCCGCCCAGCGGCGCACTCATGCGGATGGTGGCGCTCTGACCGTCGGGGGCAATGCCGCACTCGACCATCACCGTATCCCCGGAACCGCAGCAGCGGCAGAACAGGGCAAACATCTCGTCCACCAGCACCGCCACCCGGGCATAGTGCCGGCGCTGGATGCCGTTGTCCTCAAAGCGCTTCTTGAGGAACTCCATCACCTCTCCGGCCGCTGCCGGCATGGCCGGTACGATGCAATGGGCCAGTTCCTTATCCCCCTTGCGGTATTCCAGCATCAGCGCCGCGTAGCCCACCCGGTCGGCGTCCCGTTGGCACCAGGCCGCCGCCTCATCGGCGGTAAACCGCAGAATTTCTTCCGGCGTTTGGGCCTTGCTGCGGCTGCGGTTGAGAACCGCCCGCAGCTCCTGGTCCCGGAAGGGAACGCCGCTGCCGTTGCAGATCTCACCGAGACCGGCGGTCTGGAGCAGCAGATGATCTCCCTGCCGCAGCCGCAGACTTTGGGCCCGATAAGACACATTCTCATTCATACCCAGGGCCGCGTACACCGGCGCCTCCAGCCATTCATAGCGCTCGCCGTTGCGCATCAGCAGCGGCAGCGTGCCACCGGCGTTGACATAAGTAAATGTGCCGTTGGCCGTGTTCAAAGTGGCCACCAGGGCGCAAAGGGACTGCTGGGCACCCTGGTCGTAGAGCTGCATGTTTACGTCGGCCATGGTCTCCACCAGCGACCGGCCCATGCGGAGCCGGCTGCGGATGGTGGTCTGTGCCACCACCAGGTAGAGGGCATCGGAGATGCCGCCGCCGGGGACCTGGCCCACCATGACGCACAGCAGGCCCGGGTCAATAAAAAAGTAGTCATAGAATGTGCAGCTGGAGGTTTCCGCCGTCTCCACCAGGCCCGCCAGGGCAAAGGCTGCGGTGGCGGGGCTTTCCCGCAGCACCTGGGGCAAGGTCGAACGGCACAGCTCTTCTGTCATCTCCCGGCGGAATCGCTGTTCAGCCTGGAGACCGGCCGTTTTTCGGGTCTCCTCCAACTGCTCCTGCAAGTCCTCCATCCGCTCCGCCGCAGCCTCGGCCACAGCGCCGGGCAGCCCCGACAGCGTCGCCGCCTGCCGGCGGAAGGTCTCCGGGTCCCGGGCGCCGCTGAGCAGCTGCCGCAGATCCTCCAGTGACCGGACGTCCCGGCGCAGAGCACAGACCGCAGCGCCGCAGAGCAGCGCCGCCGCCAGCAGCAGACCGCCGGCCACATACCGTCCCGAGGTACCATCCCCCCAGGCCAACACCGCCAGCCCTGCCAGGGCCGCCAGAACGGCCGCGCCGCCCCAAAGGTACAGCCCTGCGGTAGTTCCACGTTTCACAGGCACCTCTCCTTCCAAGTCCTTCGCTCAGTGCTCCAGCAGATCCGCATACTCCTGCAATTCCTCCCGGACCACTACAATGTCGTTTTTCTTCAGCTCGTCCACCGCCGCCCGCAGGAGATGGCCCATGGAGATGGGCTCCCCGGCTCCGGCAGCCAGAAACGCGGCGGCCAGGACGATATTTTTGATATGGCCGCCGGAGAGCTGGAATTTCTCCGCCAGAAACGACCAGTCGATGTCGTCGGCCAGCGGCGCACCGTCGGGCACCATCCGGCGGTAGATGGCCTCCCGCATGGGCGGCTCCGGGAACGGAAACCGCACCACATAGGTAATTCGGCGCATAAACGCCGCGTCGATGTTTCCAATTAAATTGGTAGCCAGAATGCACACACCATCGTGTTCCTCCAGCTGCTGCAAAAGATACGCCACCTCCACGTTAGCGTTGCGGTCGTGGGCGTCCTTGACCTCGCTGCGCTTGCCGAACAGGGCGTCGCACTCGTCAAAGAATAATATACAGCCAGCGTGGCGTGCCTCCTGGAACACCGCCCGCAGATTCTTCTCCGTCTCGCCGATGTACTTGCTGACGATTTGGGAGAGATTGATCTTATAGAGTTCCATATCCAGCTGATTGGCAATGACCTGGGCGCACATGGTCTTGCCGGTGCCGGGGGCGCCGGCGAATAGAATGGACATGCCCCGGCCGTAGCGAACCTTTCGGTCGAAGCCCCAGCCGTAATAGACCTGGTGCTGATACTGGATGTGGCCGCAGGCCTGCTGCATCAAGCGCTTCTGTTCCCCGGGCAACACCACATCGTCCCAGGAGTAGGCCGCCGGAACGCGGCTGGCCAGTTCCCCCAGCCGGTGGACGGCCTGGCGGTGACAGCACCGGTGGAGAAGCCGACGGGTGACCGCCGTCTCCCCTTCCAGCCCCGCAAGGCCCGCCGCCTGATCACAGGCGGCGCAGATCTGCCGGGGGGTGAATCGGAATTTGGCTGCCAGCTCCTCCAGACTACAGTCTCCGTCCAGGGGCACTCCTTTCAGGGCACCCCGGAACAGCTCCAGCCGCTCCCGGGAAAAGAGCTGCAAAAAGCCGCCCCGGCCGGAAAACCGGGCCAGGTACGTCTCCAGTTCCTCCCCCGGCGGCAGCAGCAGCTGGGCCGCCAGGGCCGTGTCCGGCCTGCGGCGGGTCACGTCATCCTGGAGGTAGGCGTAGAGCTTTTCGTATTTTCGGTCTGTCTCCGGCAGGTAGGCCAGCACCACACAATCCCGCTCGAAGGGGTCCAGATGAAACCGCTCAAAGAGTTCCAGCAGCGGCAGCCGCGCTGTGGTTCGTTTGATCCGCGCTTCGATGGCGATACGGACGCCGTCCAGCTCCCCCTGCTCGCCGGGGGTCAGTTGGATCCACAGGCCCCGCTGGGCCGCCTTTTCCAGATTGTGTTCAAATTCCTCCCGGGACACCACCAGTCCCAGCATGTTCTTCAAATCGCTGTTGGGTCCCAACCACTGGTGGCGGTTGTAGTCCAGATAGAGCAGTAGATCCGCCCACGCTGCCAGATCTGCCAGCAGCTCCCCTTGGGAGGCATAACCGGCATCCGGCCGGCGCGGCTCCAATGGCCGCAGGGTTTCTCGTCTCATGATTTGCCTCACGGGGTCTGAATGGTCATGGCCGGCGTCATGGTCACCTGAATCACGCCGCCGTAGGCACACAAAAGTTTGGAGGTATTGTTGAGCAGCGGGATACCGCCCACCAGTACCGTGGGCACGCCTGGGGTCCAGGGAGCCGTCAGCACCGGCACACAGGGCATGGGCGTCAAGGCCCCCATGGCCGCCGCCGTGGCGGAGGCCACCGTGGGATTGGCCATGCTGGAGCACATGCCGAAGGTGGGGCAGCGGTTATCCTGAATGGTGGCCACCGGCAGATTGCACGCCAATACCGTCTGTTGGCTCGTCACCGGCAGCACCGACGGCGCCATGCCGAACGAGCAGGTACAGAGTGTCGTATTCACAACGGGATTTGCCATCAGTGATCCCCCTCCAACTTCCACAGAAATTCCTGTTCACCGCGTTCAATGGGCGTTTTGGTCCATACGCCGCGGCAGAACATCGAAACGGTCCCCGGATGCCGGAAGCGCATCACGGCGCATCCCGTATCGTCCAGGGGTTGACACTGGACCGGAATCCACTCGGTTCCCCGCCCGTGGGGCAGGGTCAGGGGCGCTTCCAGCTGGCCGATGCCGTCCCGGAGGGAACGCAGTACGACGATTTCCGCGCCTTTTGGTCCGGCCACCAGGAATCGTCCCGGCACCGGCAGCCGAATTTGGGGCCCCTGGCAAAAGAGCCGCACGCGGGTACCAGCCTCAAGACACTTGTCCTGAGCCAGGCGTAACGCCGCGTCGCCGGGCATCCCCATCCACAGCAGCTCCCCCGCTGGGACACCTTTTTTCCCTTGAACCTGCACCGTCAGAGCGGCAGTTTCCGGCGGGAAGGGGTAGCCCGGACCGGGCTGGAGATCCACTGTCTCCTCCCGCAGCGTCCCCTCGCGGATTTCCAGAGTCAGCTCCGCCGGGCAAAACCCGCCCCGCAGCAGCTCCAGACGGTGAGTACCGGGAGTTAAGTTCTCCAAAATCAGATAGCCCTCCGGCTTCCACAACGGCCGTATGGGCTGGCCGTCCAACCGGCAGACCGTGCCGCCGGTGAGGACCCGGCCTGTAAAGCCGTCCCGCAGCAGCACCACTGCGCTGACCTGCCGCCGGATCATTGGGCACCTCCCGGACGGCGCTGCTGGGTGTCGATGGAAACCTCCGTGACCCGAACAATACGGCGCTCTCTCCGGGAGCGGATCGTCACGCCGGTGACCGACACCACAAAGGACAGCTTATAGTCCTTGGAATTGTTGTTCCAGATTTTGAGCATCTGTTCCAGCGGCGTCCGCTCCACGTTGACGTGGAGTTCCGCCCCCTCCTCTACCGTGGAACCGGTCAGATACCGGGCAGGAATCACCGGGTTGTCGCGGATGGTCTGGAGGGCGGCGCCGAGGATGCGATGCTGGTCCGCCTCCTTGAGCTGGGATGGGGCTTTTGAGTGGGCCGTGATCAGATAGCGCAGGGCATACCGGGCAGGCCGAATCCGCTGGATATCCCGGTCCGCCTGATAGTATCCGGCGTTTAGATTGGGGCTCTCCTCCTCCACATGGTAGAGGTAGACTGTCAATTGATTGTTCTCGCTTTCATGGGGAGAACACAACGAGATCAGCTCCCGGTCACCCAGAGGCTCCGGGGTCAGATTATCCCGCAGCATCTCCACCAGAGCGCTGCCCGCCTCCATCAATGCCGTATAATCTGCCATGGTGCTCTCCTTTCACGCCGCCGCGTCGGCGGCAGTCTGGTCATTTGCCTGGTCTGGTTCTGTTTGGCTGTCCTCTGGCTGGCTGTCCGTAGGCTCCCCGGCTGCCGGTTCTTCCTCCGGGGTCTCCGTCCCGCCAGCGGCAGGGTCTTCGGGGTTTGTCGGGTCCTCGGCAGGGGTTTCCTCCTGTCCCTGCTCCGGCTCCTCCTCCGGCGCTGCCTGGATGACGGCCTGGAACATCGGTTCCAGCGTTTCGTTAAACCAGTCCTGGCTCCGGCTGACCCAGCCGCCGGTGAGGGTATTAAACTGGTTGGCTCCCCGTGCAAAGGACGCCAGAGCGCTGCACAGCGCCATCCGTGCGTCGGCCTGAGCCGACAGCGCCGCGTACCACGCAGTCTTGGTGCCGCTGCCAGTGGCGTAGGTGCCAGCGGCAGACTGAACTGCGGCGGCAGCCGTCTCATAACTCCGCAGGGCTGTCTGCACATTGCTGTAGGCCTCGGTCAGATTGACCAGCGCCGTCATCATGTTTAGTTCCGCCTGGGACTCATCGCCGCCAGTGGCCTGCGCCCAGGCGGTGGCGGCCAGAGACAGTTGGGCAGCGTCCACATCGGCAGGGTCAAAGAGAATCAACGTGTCCCCCAGATTGTAGGCCGAAACGGACTCCACGCCCACCGACTGGCCCTGGAGCTTGGCCAGACTCCGTTGGGCCTGGCAGGATTGGATGGCACTTTCCAGCGCGTTGCGCTGGGACGCCAAATCGTCCACGGTGGCCTGGCTGCCGTTGCCCATGGCCAGCTGGGCCTGGGCATCTGCGAGCTGCTCGTTCACGCGGGTCAGATTTTCCTCCAGCGCCGCCTGTCGCTCCGACTGCTCCCAATAGGAGAGCATGGCGTCCAGAAGCGTGGCAGCCTGGTTCACATCGGTGCATCCGGCCAAAGCTGTGGCCGGGTCCTCCCCACCGTAATAGGGATTTTCAGCGGCGGCACCAGAAGCGGCGGCCGCGCTTTCACCCAAGTTCACCGATGCCAGGAACTCCTCCATTCTGTCGGTGTTGCCGGCGGTCTCCGCATCGGTCATGTCCTCGGTGTTCAACACCTCCGGCGCGGCGCCCAGGCGGCTCCAGCTGAGGAGAACCGCTGCGTCTCCACTATAGAGACAAGTGGTGGTATGGCCTGCCACAGTCACCATTTGGGCCTCATAGACCCCGGCGGTCAGGCTCATGCCCTGCAGGGGCGAAAAGGCCACAACCCCTTCCCGCTCAACGCCGTCGGAATCTGTCTCCATCTTGATTCGGTCGTCACCGGGAAGCAAAGCAATCCATGCCCCCTGGGACGGCGCCGTGAGATAGATGGCATAAATCTGGGAATCGGCTTCGGCGGTCTGATAGGAGCAGAGCGCCGTCAGTCCCAGCTGGGCGCTGGAGATGAGATAGCCGCCGGCGGCGTTCTCCGCCGTCTGGGCGCCCTCGCCCAGGACTGTGCACAGGTCCTCCGGCGTCAGGTCCAGCAGCCACGAACCGTCCAGCGTGCCGCAGGTGAACTGGCCCTGATAGACGGCCTGTCCCCCCTGATTGTAGAGGGTACCGTAGCCCTCGGGGCGGTCATCGCTCCACTCCCCCTCGTAATAGAGCTGGCCTGTCTTGAACCACTGGACGGTACCGGCGGCGGTACCGGACTGGAACTCGCCGTCAATCCACTGGTCCTCCGACAGATACAGCCGACCGCTGCCATTGTAAAGATCCAAAGAGAAACTGCCCTCATAGAGCAGAACGCCGTCCTCCCGGTAAGCGGTGCCGGTTCCCTCCCGCAGGCCCTCAGCAAATTGTCCGCGGTAAGAAACCTGCCCGTTTTGGTGATAGGCGGTGCCATCGCCGGAGGCTTTTCCGGCCTCAAAGCTGCCTTCATAACTGAGAATGCCGTCATCGTACAGCCGTCCGCGGCCCTCGTAGAGACCGCTGGAAAACTGGCCCTCATAGGCCAGCACGCCATCCTCGTAGGCCACACCCTCACCGGAGCGCTGGCCGTCGAGGAATGGTCCCTCATAGCTGATCAGGCCGTTTTCATCATATTCCTCGCCCACACCCTGGAGCACACCGTTCTCCAACCGTCCGGCGTAGAGCGGCAGGGTCTTATCCTTGTCGGCATAGACGATGACCTGTCCCGTCCATTCGGCCACGCGGCTGTCCTCCACATAAAACTTGACCGTCATAAAGTGGCTGAGGATAAAGGGCCAGACCAAGAAGTAGAAAATCAGCCCCAGCGCCGCCAACACCAACAACAGCTTGATGAGAAAGGCTTTTGAGATAAACAGCCGCTCGGTCTCCACATAGTCGTCCCGTTTGGTGGGCTTTTTCATCGCCGTGGCCGCCGCCTGGAGGGAGCCGGTGGCCACCTTCATGGCATTGCGGGAAAAACTGGTCAGGCGACGCAGCCGGGCCGTTATGCTCACCAGCTTCCGGGAGAAAAAGGCGCGGATGGTCCGGAAAAACACTCCCAGAGACCGTGTCAACTGTGAAAATAGATAGTTCAGCAAGGTATATCCTCCCATACGGCGCCTGTGCGCTGTGATTCACCCGAGGCACGCCCCGGAATTTTTCCGGAAACCGGCCTCACAGGCGCAACAGGCCGCCGCGCCAGATGGCCGCGGCCAGCAATACAATCAATATCACCGCCAGGACCCACAACACAATCCGGCGGCGCCGGCCCCGCATGTCCCCCCGCCGGTAGGGCTGCACCGGAGAGCGGCGGACGTAGCCGTCGGCACACACCACCGGTTCCTGTTCTGTCCGGAACTCCGCTTCCGGCGGTGTCCGGCGGGGAGGCCCGGCGGACACCGCCGGGCCTCCCTGATCCGGGTCCAAAGCCTGTCCAGCCCGGCCACAGAGCTGGCGGGCCTGGCCCACCAGACTCCGCCGGAACTGGTTGGTCTCCCTCCGGACCTCACGGATACCGGCATTTTTTACCTGATTGGCCAGCCGTTCCAGCTGTGAAATTCCCATGGCTTACGTCTCCCTTCTCCGGTCCTCCGGCGGATTGAGGCTGCAAGGCAGATCCGGCTCCCGTTCCATCCGGTCCGCCAGGTACAGGTAATACCGGGCGCCGCCGTCGGAGGGATTGTCGTGGACCAGTTCCAGGAAGGTCCGCTTGGCCTGGGCCGTCTCGCCGCTGTAGAGGGCGAAGACGCCCTGGGTAAACTGTTGAACCGTTTGGGCCTTGCCCTTCCGGGTGCCATACTCGTCACCATCAAAAATCTCATAGACCCGAATGGCGCTGCCATCCAGCCAGCACTTGCCCAGATACCGGCTGCCGTACTGCTCAGCACCGGCAATCATGGATTCAGTGCAGAGAATTTGTGCTTCCAGACGGCCTGACAGATTCACCAATTCCCGCACCACAGAAAAGCAGGTGGAAATGGTGGTGGGTTCCATACGGGTGCTGTCGCCCACGACGCCCATCATCACATCGCCCTCGTCCAGGGCAATGTGGAACGTGACCGTGGGCAGCCCTTCCCGTGCCCGGGCCTCGTTGAAGGCCAGGACCTCCTGCTGGATGGCAACCGCCGTACTGATAACCCGTGCATTTTCATTTTCCATGACCACGTCGTAGCCGTCATAGGAGAAGTGGAACACGGTGCCGCCGTTCTGGGTGGCCAGGGACGCCGTGCGCTCAATAACCTGGTTGACGCTGTCAAAGAGCAACCGGCTGTTGGCGGCCTGGGTATAAACCGGGTCCGGGAACTGGAACCAGACCATCATCACCGCCGTATGGCGGGAGACGAAGGTCCCTTTATCAACCTCCCGGATGGACCGTTTCCCCAGCAGCGTCAGCACCTGTTCCGGGACAAAGCGGCGGTAGGACTGCTCCATTTCCTCCCGTTCCCGGTGCCGCCGGGCCAGGGCCAGGGCCGTGCTGGTCAGGGTGTTGGCCATACCGGCCAGCTCGTCGCCGGAGCGCAGCTGTAACCGGAGCGTTCCATCGGTCAGGTGTGCGGCGGCCTTGGTCAGCGTCCGCAAGTTCCAGCCAATTCGCAGCAGGATGATCACCGCAGCCAGCGTCACCAGAGCAATGGCCGCGCCGATGGCAGAGCCGCCGCCGCTTTCCGCTGCTGCGGGCCGCAGGGTCACCGTCAAAGCCCAGTCCCCACTGCCGAAGCAGCACCGGAGCTGTCCGCCTTCCCACGTCCAGGCCCAGCCCTTCGCGGCGGCTTCGTCGGCCTGTGCGCCGTCAAAGTCCGTGGAGAGTTCGGCCCGGCGTCCGTCGCTCAGGTACCAGCGGCTCGACTTCTGCGCGGCGGTGACCGCCACATCCCGGAATACGCCGCCCTGGACCTCCTCCAGAGCATGGGCCAGGGTCTCCGGCAGATTCTCGTCGGAGAGATTTCCCTCCGTCAAAGCCAGCTGTACCGCGCTGTCCACCACCTGTGCATAGGTTTCGCCGGTCTCCCGCTGCCGCTGGGGCAGGAGGATCGACCGCTGCAACACCATGCCGCTGACCAGGGCCAGGGCCACCAGAAAGCAGCCCCACTGGAGCGCCATGGGAACCCAGCCCCGCTGGCGGCCGCAGGCTGCGTACCATACGATACCCGCCAGCACCAGCGCCGCCAGACAGATCACAGCCAGCATGACAGCACTGCGGACGGCAGTAGGATAGAGCACCCCATGGAGGGTCGTAACACCGCTTTCCCCGGCCAGACACAGGGTGTGTCCGTCCAGCAGCAACAGGACGTTGCCACCGGAGGCCAGGGACAAACTCGTCAGCTGATGACCATCCACCGCGTCATCCAAGGACAGCAGCCACCGGACCGAGGAACCGGTCAGATCGCTGTAATAGACGCTCAAGTCGGCACCGTCCACGTAGTAAAGGCTTAGGTCGGTCCGGGTCAGATTTGTGACCAACTGCTGGGACCCAACAGCCGGATTGCTCTGCCCATCCAGGGTCAGGAAGCCTTTGCCGCCCAGCGCCATGGTGCCGTCGGGCAGCACCGCCGCCGACTGGACGCCGTCGGCTGTGGTCCGGCCCAGCTCCACCAGGCCGCCGTCATCCTCATCGCAGGAATAGGCTGTGGCTTCGCCGCCGGACAGCAGCACAAACGACACGCTGCCGCCGTCCTGAGAAAAGGCCGATAGCCGGGTCCCATCCATGCGTTCCGCATAGGACCTCCCCCGGCATTCTTCCTGCATCAGCAAATCCACCCCACCGTCCGCCGTCAGGCGGTACAGGGAGAGGTCGCTGGCATTTTCATTGTAGAGTCCCAGGAGAATCAAATCCTCCCGGCACGGATACAGGGACGCCACGGTCCCTCCGGTTTCTCCCGGCAGCACCGTGTCCCACTCCCGGAGCGTCTTTCCCTCCGTCGTAAAGACCTTGGACGTCAAACCATCTTCGGTCCAGCCCACCGCAGCGGCCAGATTGTCGCTGCCGACGGCGGCGGCTTCATAGGACTCGGTGCCCCAGCCATTGTGCAGGACCGAGCTGTACAGCACCACAGACGGCCCGGCCAGCACCAGTCCGCCGCAGACCGCCAGGGCCAGCAGGGAAAGGAAAAAAATCAATTTTCTTGCAACGCTCATCTCCGTATCCTCTGCTTTCTCAGTCGTTTCAGCCGCAGACGCAGCAGCGCCAGACCGCGGCCAATGAAGTTCTTCTTGGCAAAGGCCTCCCGTTCGGCCCGAATGTTCTCCTCCGCCTCCCGCCAGCAGGCGTACAGCCCCACAATGGAGCCGAAGGTTCCCCGGTCCAGTTCCTCCAGAAAGTCCAGCTGGGCCTCCAGGGTCGTGGACTGCCGGGGCAGGATCTTTTTCACCTGATCGCCGGCCAGCAGTGCCAGCTCCCGGGGCGTCATACCCTCCATGGGCCGGACCATGTACCGCAGCCGGATATCCTTTTTGTTGGTGTCCACCAGCACGTTTTCCGACAGCATCGCCGCGCAGGACAGCTCCGGCGGCAGATTGGCCAGCTCCAAGGCCCTGTGGAGCAGCAGGCCAGCATAATGCAGCCGGTCCTGCCAGCTCCAACGGTCGCCCCGGTAGAACACCTGGTCGATCTCAGTACCAGCACAGGGTGTGAACACCGTCACCAGCGTCTCACCGTTGAGGAACATTCCCTGAAACGCCGGGCAATCTTCCCGGCGAATGCCGGCACAGAGCTTGCCGTAGCGGTGGAGCAGCTCTTCCTCATAGAGATTCAGCAGCCGGGTGGGCGTCTCCCGTTCCTGGATATCCACCGCCTCCACAAAAGCGTAGTCCGGTTCCGTATACAGCACCCGCACCACTTTATACCGCTCCCGAATCAGCATGGTACTCATAAACCGCTCCCCCCTTTTCGCTGATGTTTTGATTGTTTACAGGCCTTTCTCCAGCTTACTCCACGATTACGAAGGCGCTGGCCGTAACCGTCTCATCGGCGCCGGCGGTGGCCACGATTTCGTAGGTACCCGGCAGCTCCGGCGCCTGATAAACGCCGTTGCGGTCAATGGAGCCGCCGCCCTCCTCGCGAATCTTCCACAGGACGTTCTTGTCCTCGCTTCCGACGACCTCGGCCTGGAACCGCAGGCTGCCGCGACGGCTGACCCGGGCAAATTCCGGCGTTACCGTCAAACTCACCTGCCGCTGGGCCAGAATCCGGCTGGTATCCCGCTCCGGCTTCTGGGCGAAATAGTGGACCGTAATATGGTTGCCGTCCACCATGTCATGGAGCCACAGGCCGATGCGCATGGTGCCCCGTTCGGGATAGACCAGCGCCGCAGCCTCCACCCACGGCGGGGAAACCGGCGACGTTCTGCCCCGGAACACCTCACTGTTGCCGAATTGCAGCGCCGTCTCGCCATCGGCGTTCCGGTCGGCAAACTCAATGCTCAGACGCACATCCACGGCACCAGGCCCCAAACCATGGGCAATCTCGTCAGAGTAGACCTTACTGTTGACCCGCAGCCCGCCCGGCATGACCAGGTCCACGGTGCCATGGGACACGGCGTAGTCGTACTGCTCGGGGGCCGGAATACCGAAGTCAAAGTGAAGCCCGCCGGTGGACTGCTGGTAAATGGCCTTTACGTCCGGCTTCTGCCAGTATTCCAGGCTGCGCACCGAAGTGGTCACCGCTTGCAGCTCCCGCTCGCCGCCCTGGTCCATCTCCCGGGAGAGACGCTGGCGGAAGGGCAGGTTGGTCACTGAAGCCAGGAACATGCTGCCGGCGGAGTGAATCAGCTCCAGCTTGGCCAGATAGATGGGAATATCCCGTCCCCGCAGACGCCGCTCCAGATTGTCAGTCAGCTGGTACCGCTCCTCCATCTGCGCCTCGTCGGCGCACACGTGGCAGCGGGTCTCCACCTCCACATAATTCTTATAGCTGTGGCTTCCCAGCTCCAGATTGATCTCGCCGCCGCTGGGGAACAATGGGCTGTCCATACCGCTCAGCTGCCGGGCCTTGAGCTGAAACCGTGCCGCGTACACCCGGCGTTTCTCCTCCGGGCTCTCCCGGAACTCCAGACAGACCCGGCCGTCCTCGCTGTCTACAAAGGCGCTTTCGCCCTCCAGGCGGAAGTGAACCGGCGCGGTCCGCTCATTCTTGACTACCAATACCTCCACGGTGAATTCCTGGCCGGCGCAAATCGCCTCCGGCGCGGAAAGCACCAGCGTCAACTCCTGGCTGACGTAGAGGATGGATACATTATCATGGCCGGAGGCCTCCAAAAGGCCCCGGAACTCCGGCGGTTCAGCCGTCAGGAAAAGGTTGTAGCCCTCTTTTGTCATGTTGAACTGGCGGCTCTCGCCGGTGTCCGCGCCGACGGCGTTGACCGGCTCAATATCCGTCTCATCGTAGCGCAAGCACAGGTAGGCCGTTTCCTTCCCCTGCAAGGTCTCCTGGCCGTCGATCATCTGAATTTTCCGCAGCAGCGGTTCTTCCACCACCACCATGCGGCCCTGGTACCGTCATCCACCAGACCCTTCACATCCAGGCGTTGTCCGTCCCGCTCGACCAGAATCGCCGCCAGCTTGGGGCGGACAGCAGGTACCGGCTCGGCCAGTTCAAAAAGTGCCTCCTGCGGCGTTGTCAGCCGCTCCAGCGCCGGGTAGGCCGGAGCCTCCGGCGTCACTTCCACGGCCAGGGCGGCGGGCCGGGCCGGCAGCAAATGCAGCCCTGCCAGCTCCAGCAGCTTCCGCTGCACCGCCGGCGTCATCTGGTCCATCTGGTACTGCTGCATTTCCTTGTACCAGGCCATCAATTCCAAAAGGGTGATGCCCGGGTCGTGGGCATTGTGGTCGGTCCACACGGGACACAGCCACGGCAGGCGGCCTTCCGCCTCTGCGACAATTTCCTCATATCGCTGGTCGTCCAGCCTGCGCGAAACCAACACGCCGCATCCTCCTTTGACAAAATTTCCTTATAAGATCACTGCACCCGTACCAGGTGGGTACCGCTTTCCACCACCGCGTAGGGGAAGTCTCCGTCCCGCTCCAGCGGCGCCAGGCGGGACTGGCCCTCCTGATGGTAGGCGCCTTCCGCCAGAATCCGAAGGGTCAGGCGCACGTTGGGCGTCTCCCGCACGGTGTTGAACAGCTCATCCATGCGAATCTGCTCCCCGATGGGGCGGGCGTGCCACGTCTCTTCAATGAGCCGCGTCACCCGGCGGACAATCTCCTGTTGGGTATCGGCGGCCAGTTCGGGCTGCTCGGTCTCCACGGAAATCCGCGTGTTGACCGTCAGCACCGTGGCCGGGTGGACGTGGAGCCGTCCCTCGGCCACCAGGCAGCAGGAGCAGCGTTTGCTGAGGTAGTCGTATACCTGCCGACACAGCGCTTCCGCGCCCTCTCCACCGCTGCCGTAACCGGCCAGGACCACAGTCACATGACCCGGCTTCGGTTGACCCTGGGGGTCCCGGCCGGAGAAACAGCGGATGTGTCGGACCTGGGGAAAGGCCTGACGCACCAAATCCTCAAAATCTCTCCCGGCAGCGGCGCGGCCCCTGGTCCGCAGATGGCGGCTGCCTCGGGCTTCGATCTCCTCCAGGCTCAGGCGGCCGGTGCCGCCGCTCATGGCGGTGAGATTCCGCACAGAGCTGATCCGCGGCAGACCGCCCAGCAGCGCACGGACCGTGTCGGCAGGGACATTGCCCCGGGTACCGCCGCCGCTGGCGTAGGTTACAAAAATGTTGTGATCACCGGCAGGCGGAACCCGTCCCCGGCGTCCATCGCCAAAGCGGATTACACCCTCGTAGGGTTCCAAAGTGTAGACCCGGTCGCCGGGACCGGCCAAAGCCAGGTCGTCCACCGGCTCCCACCGAATCCAACAGTGCCGCAGCACATGATCCTCCCGCTCCAGCCGGACCCGGTCGGGTTCGGCGCGGGAGAGGGCTTCGGCCTCGGCGGCGGAAAGCCCCCGCAGCTCATCCACCCACACTGTGCAGTTCTGCACCGGTTTGGAAAGCAGCTGCACCGCCTTTCCGGCCTCGTAGACGCCGGTATCGAATCGCTGTTCCGGCTCCTGGCGGCACTGTACCGCCGGTACCACATTAGGCACCACCGCCGCCACTGTAGGCGCCGGGCCTTCCTGCCGGCCCGTGCGGCTCAGCCGCAGCCAGCAGCCGGTTTCACCGAACAGCTCCCGCTCTGGCAACGGATCGGGCAAAAACAGAAACATCTCGCCGCTGTGGAGCAGCCGCTCGGTGGTGTCCACAATCCGCACCGTCTCAAAGCACTTGCCGTTCCACCACTCCCACTGGAGCTGCTCCTCCATGGCGGCCCGGCCCTCCACCTGAAAATAGAGGGACAGGGGTATGGCGTGGGGGGAGCGGTCAAACCGCAGGTACATGGCGGGCAGCCCCTCCTCCAGCGGCTCCAGAAGCGGAAAGTCCAGATTGTCGTATGTATGCGCTTCGCGCAATTCCCGGCGGAGGCCGTTATTGTCGCTGGACAGCCAAGCGGCGGGCACCGGGTGTTCATACTGCCACTGGAGCTGCACACCCTGGACAAAAGGCACAATCCACCGCTGATAGCCGGAGTACAGGTTGTCAATCTCCGTCACCCGTGCCCGCAGGTACCAGCCGGTGTCGGCGTTGACATCGGTGGGCTGCAAGTCCTCCGGCACCTGGAACCGCAGCTCCAGATTCCCCTCCTGTAAACAGGAGAAGGGGTTCCGGCTGCCGGTCACCTCCAATTGACGCCAGCCCAGGCCGTTGAAATACTCCCAGACCACGCCGGAAATCCGCACGTCGTCGGGCTGGATTGCCACGGCGCTGCGCTTGTCAATGATGGCCTGATTGAACTGATAGGCGGCGCCCCGGTCCGGAGGATCGAACACTATGGGGGTAATCTCCAGGCGCAGCCACGCCTGGGCGCCGGCTTTGCTGAGAACCTCGTCGCTGCGGAGGTAGAATAGGCTGTAGGGGGTTGGACGCCGTCCGAAGCAGTAACCGCCCTCCTCCGGGAGAATCGGCACATCCCCTGCAAAGAGGTTCTGCGCCCGGCACGGCTCCAGAGGTGCACTGGTCAAAGCAGCCTGCTCCAACCGCAGGGTCAGCGGTGCGCCGCCGGTACAGCGGACACAGATATGACCGGACTCGTCCGGCTCCAGATGCAGACTGTTTCGTTTTTCCAGAAAGATCCGGCCATTTTCGGCACGGACCTGATCGAAGGGCAGCCACTCACCGTCATGACGGTACTGCCACTGGAGATCATCGCCAGTCAAAAGCCGGGTGGTCTCTTCCTCCAGGTGCCGGGCGGCCTGCCGGAACTCCATGGTCACCACACCGGGCCCCTGGAGCCGCAGCACCCGGTCTTCCCCGATGGAAAAGGCATGGCGCTGCAGCTCCTCCCCGTCGGGGGAGAAGAACCGCTGGGGCCGCCGCAGATCCAGCCGTTGGAGATGGTCGCTTTGGCTGTCGGCGTAGTAGATATCCAACAGCTTTGCCGGCGTGGCCTGGATGGAGCGCTGGGTCTCATAAACGATATGCTCCCCTGTCGCGTCGGCGGTGAACACCTGGGTACCGGACCGCACCGGCACCGGTTCCTCCACCGTGTCATGGGGCGTAAAGACCAGTTCGCCCCGGGCCGCCACGGGGCCGGGCTCCCGGAAACCGATCTGGTTCAAAAACTCCGTGTAGAGCTTTTCCGGCAGGGCGTTGAACCGGTCCACGGTCTGATAGAACATGGTGCCGAACAATTCGGCCAGCGCCGCGCCGGGATCGTCCTCCGTGTGTTCATAGCGCCATTCCGGCGTATAACTGCGGGCCAGGGCAGCTACCTGGGCGCGGATGGCGTCCAGATCCCGTGGGTCAAGAACCGGGTGTTTCATGCGCCGCCACCTCCCTCAGAACCCTCCGTCAGATAGAAGGGATATACATGGTTATAGCGGTTGTTGGTGGAGCGGACCGTATAGGAGATCTCCACCACAATGGCGCCGGTCTGCTGGTCCATCTGGCGGCAGGTCACTTCCACATCCTCAATCCGCGGCTCCTGATAGAGCAATTGCTCCCGGATCTGCCGGGCAATGCTCTGGCGGGTGGAACTGGAGGAAGGCGCAAAGGTATAGTCCATGATATTGGAACCGAATTCCGGCCGCATGACCCGCTCGCCCTGCACGGTGCGCAGGATGATGCCGATGGCTTCGCGGATGTCCTCGTCCTCGCTGACCATGGCAAACCGTCCCGTCCGGCGATCCACCTGCAGCGGAAACTTCAGTCCGCGGCCGAGAAATTCCTTCCCATTCATATTCACACACTCCTCCCGTTCCGCCGGCCCAGAGCCGGCCTCAATTGATTTTGACGATACCGCCCTTCAGCGATGCGGAGCCGCCGCCGCTCAGTTCCAGGGTACCGTCTCCCTTGACCTGGGTGGTGGCGCCCTGCAGCGTCATTTGACCCTTGGCTTTTTCCTCGATGCTGGCCCCCTGGGCCGACAGCTTTCCGTTGCACTGGAGCGTCAGGTTGCCGCTGCTCTCCAAAGTGATGGACGTATCTCCGGCGCTGAGGGTCAGCTTTTTCTCGCTGGTCAGCTCCGCTTCGCCGCTTTTGAAGTTCATCTTCAGGGCGTTCTTTCCGTCCTTGTCCTGGAGGGTCACAGTCTGTTCGCCATCGTCGAACCGCAGCACGGTGCCCGACGGCATGGTCAGCGTCACGGTCTGCTTCTCGTCCTCATCGTGGAACGTCAGATCGATGGCCTTGGGGGTCCGGATGGCGTAGTCTTCCACCTTGCCCTCCTTGATGGTAAACGGCGGCGTCACCTCGGTGTTCCAGATGCTCCCCAGCACCACCGGTCGATGGGGATCGTCATCGAGATAGGCCAGCACCACCAGGTCATCCACCTGGGGCGGGAAATACACGCCGCAGCCTTTGCCGCCCATGGGCGCCATGCAATAACACCAATCGGTGACTTCGTTGTCCGGTGCGCCCACCGGCAGACATTGGACCCGGTTAAAGCCTTCCTCGTCGTTGACGTTGATTACCCGGGCCAGTGCCAAGCCGTTGCGGGCCATCCCCCGCTCCTGAGAGATGCCGCTCTCCTTCATGATGCTTTCCAACTGCTGCACCAGACTCATAGCTTCGCCCCCTTGAACTCAAACGCCGTCTGATAGTTCTCCTGTGTGAACAGGTGGCGGACCTTCGTAAGAAAGTACAGCCCCTTCACCTGGTCATCGCTGCCGTCAATCTCCAGATACCGTCCCGGTGTCAGCTCGGGAATGCCCACGCACTGTCCCTCGCCGGAGATCAATCCCATGGCGATTCCGTTGAGACGGACCTGGGCCAGCTTCCGGCACTCCTCCTGGGTCCGGACAAACTCACTGTACTCCCGGAGGACCGTATTTTTGAACGCCGGCACCAGCTGTGCCGCAGACTTGCCGCTGCCGCCCACCGTCACGGAACTGGCTGTCCCCTTGATGGCCTTTTGGTTGACATCCCGGCCGAAGATTTCCACCTGTCCCACCTGGTGGGCCAGGGACATCCGTTTTTGGAACCGCTGGAAATTCTGTCCCATGGTCAGCGTCAAAATCGTCTTGCTCTGGTCCATAAGGGTGTCGAAGATCAGTTCCCCGCCCACGGCCATCAGCGTTGCCCCGTAGCGCTGGCCCAACAGATTGAGAAAGCGCCAGTCGTCAACTTGCTCCTTGACCAGCGGCGTCTCAAATCCCTGCAGCTGGCCCACCGACACCTTCTTGGCAAAACCGGCGGAGACGCTTTTGTTGAGGATTTCCCGCACAATATCCGCCGCCTTGCGCTGGCCGGCGTAGCACGGTTCCCGCTGGCTCATAAGAAAGCCCAGGCCGTCGATGCCGGTAATCTGGACCCGCGGCGCGCCGTCAGGAGAAAAGTCCAGGGTGTAGTCGTCCACATAGCCGTAGAAGAGTTCTTTCTTGCGGACGTAACCGCCGTTCACCACCAGCTTGGCACCCAACGTCACGTTCTCGAGCAGTTCCCCCGCCCACTCGCTCTGGGCGGCGTCATACATGCCCTCCACCGCGAAGCTGCATCCACCGGCAGTGCCGTCGGCGGCCAGCTCCACCTCCAGGGAGGCAATTTTACTCTGATCACTCCGCAGGGTCATCCCGCCCAGGTGGATCTCGTAAGCCGGCGCCGTGAAGTTGTCGTATTTCTTTGCCAAATCCGAATATTTGTAGCTGGCATATTCCACAGGCGCTGTCCTCCCTTTTCGCCGCTCCTCAGTCCAGAGCCGGCAGTATCAGTCGCTCTCCCGCGCGAAGCCGCCGGGGATTGACGATACCGTTGGCCGCGGCAATTTCCCGCCACTGCCCCGATTCGCCGTACTCCCGGGCCGCCAGGGCCCAGAGGGAATCCCCCTGCCGGACCGTGCGGAACTTGGTGGTATCCGGCGACTCCAGCGGGTTGCAGGCGCTGAGTTTGTCCGCATCCCGGTGCTCCAGAAATTCGCACTTGAGAATCGCCCGCACCGGATATCCCATATCGTCGAATTTGGTGAATGTCTGCTCACAGCTGACGAGGAAGCCCGTAAACTGCAGCGACGCCCACTCCACCAGCAGCCGCGGCGGACGGTGTACATCGCTTTGGGTCGTCATCAGCTTATAGACTTCCTGGGTATAATCCCGCACGTCAATCATATTCTCGGTGATCTGGCGGCGGCTGTTGCTTTCAAACGCCTTCTGCCGGTCGGGTGGTCCGCCCACCTCCGTGCTGGAGGACAGGCTGTCGAAAAACAATTCCAGGCTCAGCGTCTCGCCGTTGCCGTTCTGGAACTGCACAACGGGCGCATCGGTGCCCAGCATGTTGATCTGGGAGTAGTTGACGCTGCGCTGCTGCACGTAGCTCTGGGGATTATAGAGCACATAAAACGTCTCTTTATTTTCCAGGTTGGTGATCTTCAGCTTTTCCAGCGGAACAAGATCGTTGGGGTTGGTTGCTCCGGTAAACACAGCGTTCCCTCCTTTTTATCGGCCGCTGCGGCGCAGTTCCCGCCGCAGCCGTTCTTCGATGATCCGGTACACCTTATCAGCAGTCCGGCGAATTTCCGCCTCCCGCTCTGCCAGCTGGGCAGCACTGCTGCGCTCATCATCTCCGCCCCGCTCCCGGTGGAGCAGCGAATGCGGCACCGCCGCCGCATTGGCGGGAGGGCTGGTCCGCGCCGCCGGCACCGGTACAGCCTGGGGCGCCGTCCACTGAATCTGACGGCTCTGCCCCGACGGAGCTGCCCCAGCAGTCTGTGCCGGAGGTTTCTCCAGCAGTTCCCTGGCCCAGGCCGGAAGATTCTGCGTGGCAGCCGACTCCTTTTCCGGTTGTTTCGGTGGCTGCTGCTGGGCGGTTTTGGCAAATGTCAGCGTTGGGGTTCCGGAGCTCCATGCCATCTCCGCCGCAGCGGTCTGCCCCGTTGTGGGTCGGGCCGTGCGGATATCCCGCAGGCCGGCAGAATGGAACAACTCCGCTGCCGTGAACTCCTCACTGCCGTTCTGGCGCAAGACCAGTGGTATATCCGGCTCTGCTGGGCTTCCGGCAGCATGCCTGGCTGGTCTGGCCGCCGTGAGACGGTTCTGTACCGTCGGTGCTGTAGAAATCGCATTGGAGATGTCGGCGGACCGGCGGACCATTGGCTTCCCTGTAGGGGTTGCCCCTGTCGTCGCCGCCGGACGGGTCGTGTAACGTTTATTCGGGGCATCAGTCTCCCGGTAAACTACCGTTTCTTCCGGCAGCGTTGTTTGGGTGGATTCTGTTGGGCGAGCTGTGCGTACTCCATCGGAAATCTCAGTATTTTCATTTCTTTTCTCCAAAACTGGCTGCGTAGCCGTTGGACTGGCTTCCGTCGTTGTTGGGACGCTGTCCACAGTCCGGTGAACCATTCGTTCTTCCGCCGGGACCGTCTCCCCTGATTCCACCGGACGAGCCGTTAAGGCTGCATCGGGGACGTCGGTCTCCCGGTAGACCATTGGTTCTTTGGGGGGTGTTGTCTCAGTGGTTGCCACGGGACGCACCATATCGGAACTCTTTGTATCTGACCAATCTGCTGGACAACGCCGTGGTAGCCGCTACCATATGCGAGAACCAGCCCAAGCTGCTGACCCTCCGCATGGAACTCACGGGGCAGCGGCTGCGGATTTACTGCCGCAACAGCTACGAGGGAGAGATTCTGTTCCGGGACGACGGCCTGCCCCGCTCCCGTTCCGGCGAATGGCATGGCTACGGCATGTCGCTGATGCGCCAGGTGGCGGAGAAATACGGCGGCCATTTGGATCTGCACTGTGAGAACGGCTTTTTTGTCGCCGCCACTGAGTTGCTGCTCCCCGACGGCTGATCCGCCCTATACGTCACAAAAACGCCCCCTGTACACCGGTACAGGGGGCGTTTTAGCAATTGGACCGTTATACTCTGCCGTTGAGGATGCGGATGGCATCGGGCAGACGCCGGGTGACCTCGTCCATGGTAATATAGAGAGCTTCCAGGGCCATCTGGTCCTTGACCGCCTGTGGCAGTTCCGTGGCCAGGGCCAGGGTGTGGCGGTGGAACAGCTCGCCCGGCTGGCCATAGACGCCATAGCCCCCGGCCATGCTGTCCAGGTTCCAGTCGTTGGCGGCCTTCCGCAGATTCTCCATACCGGGGCCATTGTCCTTGGTCATGGTGGTGTAGAGATTCAGCAGTTCCGTACCTTCACAGTAATCTATGGAAAAAATCTCCATGATAACCAGACCGCGGCCGTCCTCCAGCAGCGGCACCACAGCCCGCAGCATGGGCGTATCGTCCACCGTGGTCAGAACGCAGTCATTTCCACGCTCCTCAAAAAATTCCTTCAGGGGTTTGAACACCTGGGGATAGGATTCCATTACTCGTGTGCTCCTTTCTGTCCGCTAGGCCGGCATCAGGGGTGATAACCAAATCTCCGGTTCTTCTCCACCCGACGGTTCAAATCGGCCTCTGTTTTGCGCACGGACTCTTCCTTCTTTGCCAGCTTTCTGCGCTGCCAGTAGGACGAGGAACTGTTGGTGGTCTGCTGGAGCGCCGCCAACTTGGCACGCCGCCGCTCCAAATCCTGCCGCAGCCGGTCCTCCTGGGCCAGACGACGGCCCCGGCTGGCAGCGGCCATAGCGTCGATCCGTTGGGTCGAGCCCACCACTTGTTCGCGGGTCTGATCGCTGCCCAGACGCTCCCGCAGGCCTTCGGCGGTGTACCGGCCGTTCTCATCCGTCTTACCGCCCATGGCCTTGATCATCTCAATGTATTGTTCATCGCCGGCGTTGGCGCCCTCCACAATCTTTTGGGCACGCTTGGCACTCTGGTCCGCCAGCAGCTCCTCCCGATAACCGGTAGAAAAGCCCATATAGCGCATCATAGCACGCTTGGCTTCGCGGATATTCTTTTCATTGTGGTCCAAACCCTGGCTGTCCAGGTAGTCCTTAATGAGGTCCCGGTTGATACTGGTGGTCTGCTCGGTAACCGTGCCTTTGAGCTTGTCATGCAAGGCGTGAGTCGCCACCTTGGTGGCACCCTTGGCCGCATAGGCGCCGGCCTTCAGAACTGGCGCTGCCACAGCGCCGACGCCGCTGAGCTCCGCCGCGCCTGCGCCGGCCTGGAACACACCCTCCACGGCTTCGCCAGAGCCTTTGACCATCATGATTCTGCCCTGATCCCGGCCCTGGATTGCAATATCGTGCTTGAGTACGTCCTCGTCGCTGAGCTCATCACGGGTGCGGCCATTGAGGACCTGTTTGGAGACAGTATTCATGGCATCCTCCTGCACGCCGCCCTCATAGGCGGTTTTAGCGCCCTTAGCAATCTTCACGCCGCCGCCCAGAACCTCTCCGACGCCTGCCGGAGCGCAGGGTATTTTATCGCCCATAATTCCCTGGAAGTCCTCATAGACTTTCTCGGCGTTGGCGGCAAAGCTGGCGCCGTGGACCACCGCGTCTCCGGCCCGGCCCTCCCGGACAGCCTTTACAAATTGGACGCTGTCTTTCACACTATTTTTGGCATCGCCGAATAAGCTGAGGCCACCGTCCACTGCGTCGCCGATCTCGTCGGGAATTTCGGGCAGCACACCGTCGCCCATAACTCCCTGGATGTTTTCATAGGTTTCCTTGGCGTTTGAGGCAAAATTGGTGCCGTGCTCCAAGGCATCTCCGGCCCGGCCCTCTTGGACGGCTGACACAAACTCCGTGCCCTCTTCAATGCCGGTTTGCAGGTTGCCCACCATGCCGAAGCCGGCACTCACCCGTTCCGAGCCGACGTTCTCTGAGACGGCGCCCGCACGGTCCAAGACTTCGCTCGCGACCGCGCTGGCCGTGTCCGAATCACTCAATTCACCCCTCACCGCGCCCACGTGGTAGGTGGGTGTAGCTCCCTGGGCGCCGCTGGCCTGCGGATTTTGGGCATCTCTGATGAAGCTGCGCTTCTTACCGTCGGTGGCCCACCGTTTCTCCAGGAACGCGCCCACCGCTGCCTCCTGGGCCGCCCGTTTCTGGACCCGGGCCGCCGCCTTCTCCCGGACGCGGGCATCTTTCTTATAGCGGCTGTAGGCCACCGGGTTCCGGGCAATCCAGGCTGCCTTCTGCTTCTTGTTCAACTGATCCCACGTGCCGCTGGTCTTGGCGGCGTGGAGTTCGTCAATGGCCTCCTTGTCCCAGCGGGCCAAGCGGCCAACAGTCTTGTCGGTAATCTTGTCGTCCAGCCGCTCTATGGTGTGGGTCACCCGATCCAGGCCCTTGCGCTTCTGCCGGCGGGGCTGTGTCTCGGGTTCCATCTGGATGCCGCCCACCGGCGTGGACACCGTGGCAACAGCGCTCTCTACCATGCCCTGCTGAGCCGTGTGGACCAGCTCATGGGCCGCCACCGACGGGTCAAAACCGCCCTCGCCGAAGTAGATGTCGGCGCCGCTGGTATAGGCCCGGGCGCCCTTGGCGGCGGCGCGGGCTGCATCGTTGGCCCCGGTGTGGAACCGCACGCCGGAAAAATCGGCGCCCAGCTTCCGTCCCATGGCAGCCTTGACTGCCTCCGGAGAGCCGGAAGTCACCGAGGCGGACAGCCGGTCCGCCTCCTGTTCCGCTGTGGCAATCTGGGCCTGGGCCCGCTCCTGGACGCCGGGCAGCCGCTGCCGGATCCGGTTGCCCAGATCCGACGAAGACTCCGGACGGCCGGAGGGCACGCCTGCCATGGGCAAAATGGCAGAATTGGGCATGGCCTCCATCGAAAACCGGCTCTGTGCCTCGCTCTCCGCCTCCGTCACGGGAGAAACGCGCTTTCGCGCTGTAGTGGTATACATGAATGCCTCCTTTCCCGGCGGCCTGTGCCGCCGATCACAGGCAGATTCCAGCAGGCTGCGTCCTTCGGCCAGTGTACAGACTCCGGCGCAGCTCTGGGCCTCCGACCCGTAAAAAGCAAAATCACTCCATTGTTTGTACCATTATACCTGCGGTCTTTTCAATGCGCAAGGGCCGTGGCACGAATGGTTTTCTCCGGTCATAAAACGCAGAATCCGACACGCTCCGCCCTGTCCGGGCAGAGCGTACTGGCAGCCAGAAACGTCACTTCTTCCTGGTTTTTATCATGCTGTACTCCCGCTCTGCTGCGCTGTTCCGTTCTCCAATCCATTAAAATCGGAGATTTTACAGCTGATGGAGCCAGTCAATTGCCAGATAGAGTTCTCCGGTCCGAATAAAATACTCTACTGCTTTTACACCCACTTCCAGATCCGTGATGGCCTCCAGTTTGGA
>DVJJ01000072.1 GCA_018716875.1 Candidatus Avoscillospira avistercoris | reverse complement strand
AAACGATTTGTGATCAGCATGAATCCGGAAGAGTTTTTGGAACAGGTTTTGAGTTTTTAAAAAGCTGATTTTTGAAAATGAGGAAGGAAAAAGATTCATGCGTACGTCGTGGCGTCCGACGGATAACGATTGCAACCACGTTCCAAACGTGATAAAATAGCAGGAAGATGTGCAAATACACCCGTTCTACGGCAGTTGACCGGGAAATGGGATGCAATGGACAAAGGAGAAAATGCCATGAATTGTACCAAATGCGGCGCGCAGCTGGAGCCGGGTATGCAGACATGCCCGCTGTGCGGCGCGCCTGTAGAGGGCGCGGCTGCGGAAGCGCTGGAGCAAACCGCCGTGGAGACCCCAGTGGTGGAAGAGACCGCTGCCGGAACACCTGCGGAAGAGCAGACTGCGGAATCCACCGCGCAGACTGTAGAGGAACCCTCGGCGGAGTCTGTAGAGGAAGCAGCCGAGGAAACCGACGCCCAGTCTGCGGAGACGGCAGCCGAAGAACCGGCACAGCAGCCGGTGGAGGGACTGGATGGGGCGTCCTTTGAGAAGGCCACTGACACCCCTGCCGAGGATGCCCCGGCCAAGAAGCAGGCAGGCCGGGTGGCCCTCTTTGCCGCCGTGGCAGTTCTGGCTGCGGCAGTGCTGGTGTTTGCCGTGACCTCTCTGGGCAAGAAGGACAACGGCGCGGAGAATCCCGCTGACGCCCCCGGAGAAGCCGCCAGCGAAAACGCCGCTCTCAACACCACCGACGAGACGGACCCCACGGCCATGAACAACGTGGACCAGGCGGGCAACTTCATCGAGCACAGCTACACTGTGGCAAATGACGCCTTTACCGAAGAGGACGCCGCCGCCGTGGTGGCCACCTGCGGTGACGCGGAGCTGACCAACAGCCGTCTGTCCTACTACTACTGGCAGCAGTACTATAATTTTATGAGCATGTACGGCGCCTACGCTTCCATGATGGGCCTGGACACCACCAAGCCCCTGTCGGAGCAGATGTATGACGACACCCATACTTGGGAGGACTTTTTCCTCCAGTCTGCCGTCCGCACCTTCTGGCAGACGGAGGCCATCAACGCCGCCGCCAAGGAAGCCGGGTATGTTCTCGACAGCGAAACCGAAGAGTATCTGACCAGCCTCACCGACGCCATGACCCAGGAGGCCGAGTCCGGGGAATACGCGTCTGTGGATGAATATATCCAGGCGGCCTACGGCCCCCATTCCACCATGGACAGCTATACGGCCTTTGCCCGGGAAATGATGACGGCCAGCGGCTATCTGAGCACGGTCTATGGCTCCATTGAGCTGACTGACGATGAGATCAGCGCCTATTTTGACGAGAATGCTGCCAATTACGTGGCCCAGAACATTGCCAAGGACGATCCCAACATGGTCAATGTCCGCCATATCCTCATTACGCCCCAGGCCGATGAGAATGCGGAGACCGACGAAAACGGCCAGCCAGTGCTGACGGAGCAGAACTGGACCAACGCCCAGATGAAGGCGGACGAGATCTACAAGATGTGGCAGGAGGGCGACGCCACCGAGGAGACCTTTGCCGCCCTGGCCACCGAGTACACCGAAGATCCTGGCTCCATGTCCACCGGCGGCCTCTATGAAGAGATCTATCCCGGTCAGATGGTGCAGGAATTCAACGACTGGTGCTTTGACGCAGCCCGTCAGGTGGGCGATACGGCGGTGGTCAAGACCTCTTACGGCTACCATATCATGTACTTCTCCGGTGTCTGCGATCACCCCTATTGGTATAAGATAGCCCAGCAGGATTGTCTGGCTACCCGGCAGCAACAGGCGTTGGCCGACATTGTCAACGCCACCACCGTGGAAGTGGACTACAGCAAGGCCAAATTGACGGAAAACGGACTCCTTTGAGTCTATCCAGGAAACCCAGGAAAAAGGAGCCCCGGCGGGGCTTCTTTTTGAACACTATGGAACAGGAGGGAATTGGATGCAGAAGCAAATGCTCTTTTTTGTCAACCCCAACGCCGGTCACGCGGAAATTCGTACCCAGCTGATGGATGTGGTAACCATTTTTACCCGTGGCGGCTATGATGTGACGGTTCATCCCACATCCCGGTCGGGAGAGATTCCCCAGGTTATTGCCGCCGAGGGACATCGATACGATATGATTGTGTCTGCCGGCGGTGACGGCACCTTAAATGAGTCGGTGACGGGCCTGATGCAGCTGAGCCAGCCGCCGGTGCTGGGCTATCTGCCCGGTGGTACCGTCAACGATGTGGCGTCCACCCTCCAACTGCCGAAAAACTGTCTGGAAGCGGCCAAAATCGTTGTGTCGGGGCGGCCGGTGTCCATCGATGTGGGCAGCATCAACGACCGGTGGTTTGCCTATGTGGCGGCATTCGGCGCGTTTACCGATGTGTCCTACCGGACGGCCCAGAATGACAAGCGCATTCTGGGCCGCATGGCCTATCTGCTGCGGGGCGTTCAGGCCATCACAGAAATCCGACCCATTCCTGTTACCGTGGAGGTCAATGGACAGACCATCCAGGACGAGGTCATTCTGGGTCTGGTGGGCAGCACCACCAGCGTCGGCGGCTTCAAGGCCCGCCGGGAGCTGGAAATCTCCCTGACCGACGGTCTTTCGGAGATTATTCTGGTGCGCCGCATCAAAAATCTAGTGGACCTCAATGCCGTGGCTGCTGCCATTCTGCGGCAGGACTTTACGGGGGAGTATTTCCATTCCTTCAAGGCGTCGGAGGCCGTGATTTCCTTTGAGGACCCGGTGGCCTGGACCCTGGATGGCGAATTCGGCGGCAACATCCGCCGGGCGGAAATCCACAACCACCGGCAGGCATTGCAGATTATGGTGCCTAACGAGAGCTTTATACCGTGACCCATCGGGGCCCCTGCCGGAGACGGCAGCGGGTCCTTTATTCTGCCTTGACAGTTTTTGGCGTTTGTGGTAGTATGGCTATGCAACTACTGATAAAAATACAATAGATAAATTTATAATAGAGGAGGAGCAGCATGGATAAGCAGACGTATTTGAACCGTTTTTCCAGGGCGGCCTACTGGCAGCTGGGCAGGCTGGAGGCGGCGGAGGTGGTGGCTGATTACGCGGAATTGCTGGAACAGCGGCCACCGGAGCGGGACAACACCTTGGTGCAGGATTTGGGCAAGCCTAAGGCGGCGGTCCGGCTGCTGACGGAACAAAAGTCCTATCGCCGCTGGTTGTGGGCATTTGGAATTATGGGGTGCTGCCTGCTGCTGTTGGAAGCGTTGGTGCTGGGGGCGCAGTATGTGTACAACCAGCATCTGCTGGCGGATTACGGCCCCTTTGCGGTGGGGATGATTGTGGCTCTGGTCCGGTTCCGCCCGCAGTTCCACAGCCCAAAAGCGCCCCTGCCGCGGGGGTTACTGTGGGCGTTGGCCGGAGTTCTGACGTGCTGCACGGCTGCGGGCGTCATGCTTGCCAGTTTGTTTAACGGCGCGTGGGATTGGCCGCTGGAATCCTATGGCCCGACGGCGCGGCTGGTTTTGTGTGTGTCCAGCACCGTGGCGACGGCGGCGGGGATGTTCGGCGCGGTACGGGCCAGGGTGGCCGACCGGCGGTGGGCTGCCCTCTATGTACTGGGGCTGACAACAGCCATGATTAGTCTGCAGATTATGACGGCACTGATGGGCTTGAGCGCGACGGATACCCATTGGCTTCAGCAGGAGGGTGTGCGCTGGGCTGTGCTGGGTGGCATCGGACTGGTGGGCACCGGGGTGGTCCTATGCTGAAAAAGGACCTGATTGAGCTGTGTCTGCTCCAACTGTTGACGATGGAGGACCAGTACGGATATGTAATTCTGAATCGAATCCACCACAGCTTTCCGGGGACTCAGGAAAGTGCTATCTACGCTTTGCTGCGGGGACTGTGCAAGGCTGGATGTACAGAACAATATGAGGGCCACACGTCGGACGGACCAACCAGAAAATACTACCGCATCACAGCGGCGGGCCGCGCGCGGCACGGGCAGCTGTTGGAGGAATGGCGTCGTCTCCGGGACGGCCTGACGGCCCTGGGGATTGAATAAAAAATAATGTGTCAGGCAGAAATACAGCGGGTTTTCCTTAATTTTTCCATATGTCTGCCGATATTCTAAATATAGGAAAAACTGCTGATAAGGAGGGTCTTCATATGAGCATTTCCAATCTCTACGGGGTAGGCGCTGCCCCCAGTCAGTACCAGCCGGTCCAACAGAAACGGGCGGCCCAGGACACCACGCCTACCCGCAAACAGGATACGTTTACCCGCAATACGCCCACTGAAACCACAGAGGAAGTGACGTACCAGCGCCCCACCAAACTGTCGGCAGAGCAGGTGGACACGCTCAAGCAGCAGGTCCAGGAGAGCATGCTCGCTTTGGTGGAGGATATGCTGGGTACACAGGCCCAGATTGCCAAATTGCCCGACGGCTCCGTTGATTTTGATGCACTGGCCCAGCAGTTGGGGATTGGCACCACGCCGGAAGCCGCAGCCGAGGCAATCGGTGAAAATGGTATGTGGGGTGTTGACGCCGTCTCCACCCGCCTGATTGACATGGCCATGTCGCTGACCAACGGCGACCCCGAGAGGGTGGGTGAGATGCGGGAAGCAATCCGCAAGGGCTTTGAAGCCGTGGGCGACCTGGAAAGTCTTCCCCAGGTCTGCCAGGACACCTACCACGAAACCATGAAACGTCTGGATTATTGGGAGACCAATGGCTCTATGGAAGGCTATGGAGAAGCCGAGGAGTCCGCAGAGTAAACTCCCATTCCCGAAATCCAAAACTCCATACAGAAGAACCAGGCCGGACAGCACAAAAATTGTCTGGCCTGGTTTTTCGTTGTATGACAGTACATTCCTTGCTGCACTTGATATTATACTGCAAGAAATTAAAAAGCTGCATTTCAGCCTTGTTTTAAAGGCTAAAATGCAGCTTTTTAATGGTGCGGGCATGGGGACTCGAACCCCAACGCCGGAAGCACGAGAACCTAAATCTCGCATGTCTACCAATTCCATCATGCCCGCGTTCAGGAAAACCCCTCTATTTTTACACGGGGAGGGGACCCGAGGCAGAGCAAATTGCTATATCCGCAGCGGCACACACAGGTTGGACCTGAGAATGCCGGTAACTTGTATCTGTGGATACTATGTAATAGTACCATACCCGGCCCGATGGGTCAATAGAAAAAGACGGGCTTTTGTGAGGTTTGCACAGGGCCGGTCCCGTTCCAAACGACACCCGACGAAACTTTTCTTGACACATTGACCATCCAACAGTACAATAGATTCTGGATTATAGTGCGACCGGCGCAGCTGCTTGGGGGGCCTGCGCCGCCGCTGCTGTTTCCGCGCATACCCGATTTTTTCAGATCTTAGATCAAGGAGGTGTGTTCGCAGAATTATGGAACCGATACAAATCATTCTTCCGGTCATCGTCGGCTTTGTCTGTGCGGTGGTGTTCTTTTTTGTCGGCGTAACCTATCGTAAAAAGGTTGCCGAAAAGGAGATCGGCAGCGCCGAAGAGGAGGCAAAACGCCTCATCAATGAAGCTATCAAGGCGGCGGAGAACAAAAACCGAGAGCTGCTGCTGGAGGCCAAGGAAGAAATCCATAAATCTCGTACCGAATACGAAAAAGAAGTGAAGGAACGCCGCGCCGACCTGCAAAAGCAGGAGCGCCGCCTGCAACAGAAAGAGGAAACCCTCGACCGCAAGCTGGACGCCCACGAAAAGCGGGAAGAGGAACTGAACCACAAGCTGCAAAAGGTGGCCGCCGCCCAGGAGGAGACGGACCAGCTCAAGCGCAGCCAGATGGAGGTCCTGGAAAAGATCTCCGGCCTGAGCCAGGAGGAGGCCAAAGCCTACCTGCTGGAGAATGTGGAATCCCAAATCCGTCATGAGACGGCCATGAAGATCAACGAGGTGGAGACCCAGCTCAAAGAGGAAGCCGATCAGCGAGCCCGCGAGATCATCGCCACCGCCATTCAGCGCTGTGCCGCCGATCACACGGCCGAAGCCACCGTTTCCGTGGTCCCCCTGCCCAACGACGATATGAAGGGCCGCATCATCGGCCGCGAGGGCCGCAATATCCGCACCCTCGAGACCATCACCGGCGTCGATCTTATCATTGACGACACCCCCGAAGCCATCACCGTTTCCAGCTTTGACCCCATCCGCCGCGAAGTGGCCCGCATGGCCCTGGAAAAGCTCATCGTGGATGGCCGTATCCATCCCACCCGCATCGAGGACATGGTGGAGAAGGCCCGCCGTGAGGTGGAGCACACCATCAAGGTGGAAGGCGAACGTGCCACCTACGAGACCGGCATTCACAACTTGCACCCGGAGCTGGTGAAGCTCCTGGGCCGTCAGCGTTATCGTACCAGCTACAGCCAGAACGTCCTGCGCCACTCCATCGAGGTGGCCCACATTGCCGGTCTGATGGCCAGCGAACTGGGCGTCGATGTGACGTTGGCCAAGCGGGCTGGTCTGCTCCACGATTTGGGCAAGTCCGTCACCCATGAGGTGGAGGGCAGCCACGTACAGCTGGGCGTGGAACTGGCTCGGAAGTACAAGGAAAGCCCCATTGTCATCAACGCCATCGAGGCCCACCATGGCGATGTGGAGCCCCAGTCGGTGATTGCTTGTCTGGTGCAGGCCGCCGACGCCATCTCCGCTTCCCGCCCCGGCGCCCGCCGTGAGAACGTGGAAAATTACATTCGCCGTCTGGAAAAGCTGGAGGAGCTGACCGGCTCCTATCCCGGCGTCGACAAGGCTTACGCCATCCAGGCAGGCCGCGAGGTCCGCATTATGGTCAAGCCCGAGGAGGTCAGCGAGGACAACATGATTCTCCTGGCCCACGACATCGCTTCCAAAATCCAGAGCGAGTTGAAGTACCCTGGTCAGATCAAGATTAACGTTATCCGCGAGACCAAAGCCGTGGATTACGCCAAATAATTGCAGAAAACCCGTCGGATTGTCTCCGACGGGTTTTTTACCTGCTTATACAGCGGTATCTTTGGGGATGGGGTGGGCGTCGCCCTCACTGCGGAAGCAGCGCTCCACGGGAATATTTCGGGTCAGCAGGGAAACCACAATAATGGACACAGACGAAGCCACCAGACCCACCAGAACGGCATTGGGGATAGGCAGCTGCGAAACCACCGCACCGACCACAATACCCACCCGGGCGCCCCAGGCGGTGACCTTGCTGTTGCACTTGCTCATTTCCGGCCGCTGGCCCTTGCGCTCTTTCCAGAGGAAGCCGATGCACAGCAGCGGCGCAACACCGGCGCCCGCCATGGAGTAGGCACGGGAGAACAGGGAGATAATGGAGCTGGCATAGATGGCGGCCACGGAAGCAGCTACACCGATAAACAAGGTGGCCCATTTGGCCAGCTTTACCAACTGCCGGTCGTTGTGTTTGCCAAAGGGCCGTACCAAATCATTGACCACCAGCACTGCCGCCGAATTGAGACAGGAGTCCGCTGAAGACATACCGGCACAGAGAATCAGCACAAAGATCCCGGCGCCCACCAGCATGGGGGTGCAGTACATCATAAACCAAGGCATGGCCGAACCGGCGTTCAAGTCCTGGTTGAGGGTGAGGATAATCAAGCCCACCAGGGCGGTCAGCATGGTCATAATGACGCAGATGATGCCGCTGTAGAGCAGGCCGTTGCGGGCAGTTTTGGAGGTTTTACAGGCGTAGCAGCGCTGCCAATAGGTCTGCGCCACCAGAACGCCCACGAGACCCGTCAGGAATGTGTTCAGCGTGCCCATAAAATCCAAATTGGCAAAGGTCCACATGTCACTCTTGCCCACGGCTTCCAAACGGTTGCCCAGCTCCACCAAGCTGAAATCCACCTTGCTGAAGGCAAACAGATAGAAAATAATGCCGAAAATCACGCACAGAATGCCCTGGAACAGATCAGTCCACACCACGCTGTAGACACCGCCCATAAAGGTGTAGACAATAAAAATCGCGGAAAACAGCAGAATGATGGGCAGGGGATCGGCGCCGGTAAATACCTGGAAGATTTCACCGAAGGCTTTACCCTGGCCGCCCACCCAGGCCACCATAATGCAAGCGCTGAGGATGCCGCAAAGAATCCGCGTCAGTTTGTCGCGGACAATGAGATCATCAATCATTTCCGGCATGGTGTTATAGGTAAACCGGCCTGCCAGACCGGCAAAAACCAGGGCAAAGACGATTTTAGAGCCCTGTTCACCCAGAATAAACGCCAGCCAGCCGATGCCGTTTTCATAGCCGCTGCCGGCGTGGCCGATGAAATTGCCCGCGCCCATAATGGTGGCAAACTGGGTGAAAAAGATCAGGTACATGGGAAAACTGCTGCCGCCGATGGCATAGTGGGAGAAACTCTCATTGGCCTGCCCCTGCACTTTCCAGGAGATCACGAGAAACACGCCGCAGACGATTACCGTCAAAATCCAGAACAAGGTACCCATGGTCATAGTTTGCATGCTCCTTTCCGCCGCTACCGGCCCCGGCGGATGCAAAAACAGGAATCGCCGCCCACGCAAAGCATAGGCGGCGAAAAATAGCCAATAATTTCCAATCACAGAATAGAACTCCTGACCTGGCAATGATCGACCTTCCTCCGCTTACGAGATTAGCTGTCGGGTTCGGAAAAGGAAGTTCCCGTCGGCCGGAGCCGATTCACCCCAAAATTGGTTCTCCCGCTGCCGCTTCCGGCGGCACTCAGCGCATTGCATCCAGTTTCAGATATTTGATTGGTATTAGTATAGCATAAATGTGGTTGGATTTCCAGTGTGTTTTGTAAAATTTATACAAAAAATTAAGGGGCAAGTGCTGCACCCTAATTTCCTGGAAAAAGCGCTTATGCTTTTGTGGAATCCAACGTGTCGCTGTTTGCGTGCTGGGACTGTTTTTCCGCGCTGCGTTCTTTTTCCAGTGACTCAAGACCCAGTCGGATTAACTCCACTGTTGCTTCGGAACGGGTTTGGTATCGCCGTTCATACCGAAAGTCCTCAATTTTTTGAAACAGTTCGTTGTCCACAGACACCGTATATCTGGGCCTGTTTGTCGCCATGTTTATCACCTCATTTTAAGTATACACCAGTGAACCAGAGAGGTAAAGATACAATCCTGCCTAATTTGTTAACGGTGAATTGTCTGCTCCGCATGAGGGCTGATTCTGCGCAAAATTCGACGGATTTTGCAGAATCGGCCCAGGTGGTTTTTTGGAATGCTATAATTGTTCCCGAAGCCGGGAGAAGGAGGGTGGCTATGGACCGAGAGACAGCGGCCAGACCGTTGCAGCGAGATAACGTGATTTCCATGAAACACTGGGCCAAGCAGCACCCTATTAAAATCTGCCCAACGCGCTATGATGAAGTCGGGCATATCGCCCAAGAGCTGATGCGCTATGGCGCAGTGGAAGTGCGGCTGGAGCGGTTGGATACCAAGGGGGCCAACCGGATTCTCCATTTTCTCTCCGGTGTGGTGTTTGCCCTGGGGGGTATGGTGCAGCGCTCAGGCCGCTGGCAGATTCTCGCAATTCTCGATACCGATGCCGACCAGGACGAGCAGGAGGACCAGGCTCCACAAGACCAATGAGGAAACGGGAGCGCGTACAGTTTACTGTGCGCGCTCCCGCAATTTTTGCAAATCTATAAAAAATGGCTTATTTCAGCAGCATACCGGAGTTCAGCAGACTGGTGGAATAGAGGAACAAAATGTCCTGATTCTCGTTCAGCTCCACGAAGTCCGGCAGCAGTTTGGCGGCAATATACCGCAGGTCAATCAGGGTGACTTTGGAGTAGCCCTCCAGGAACAGGGGAGAAATACTGCTGCCGTAGGAATCCCGGAAAATCACCAATTCCCGGTCGGTTTTGGCCAGGGGGCTTTCCATGGTGAGCACCGCCTGAGCACCGCCGGCAAAGACATCGTAACCATCCATGCCGTCAAATTTGGTGGTGGTATAAACAGGCCATTTGCCCTCAAATTCCACGCCGGTCATGGAAGCGGCGTTGGTGGCATCGGAGGTCAGATACGTCAGCACGTCTGGTTCCACCGGCAGGGCGGACTGACCGCAGTAGACGCCATAGAAGGGGGAGAGGGTGTTTTCTGTATAGCCGCCCTCCGGCGTCAGACTGACACCTAAGCCCATACCGTCGGCCAGAAATTGGGCCACATCCAAAATGTCCGGCTGGTTCCAATGGGTGTCGGTGCGGTAATAATCATCCACCGAAAGCAAATCCATAATGTCCAGATATTGGCCGTTGACGGTGGAAGTCATAATCTCCACCAGACGGTCATAGTCCATGTGGGGATAGCCGTGCTCCTCGGCCACAAAGTAATTTTTGTCGGGGACAATGGAGTAGTAAATCCGCTCGCTGGGCACATAGGTGGAGACCACTTCGTTGATCTTGTTGGCGGCGTAAGTTACCTGATCTTCTTTCAGGGGGTATTCCATTTTAAAGACGCTGTCGCCCACCAAATAAACGTCGTTGTTGTCCAGCTGCCGGAACAGGTCGAACCGGGTTACGGCCTTGATGGTCCGCCAGCCGTCCCGGCCGGGGAACTGGTCCAGCAGATACGTTTCCAGCTCTTCCATATAGTCGCCGGAGAAAATGCCCTCCGCTGTTAGGGCCGGGGCCTGGGCCAGATTGCGCCGCTCGGACCGGGAAGTTTCCTGGTCAGGAAGAACAATGTGCCAGATGGCTATGCCGAAGAGCATCACAAAGGAGACGGCCGCAATGGCAATATATTTGATTTTCTGCATGGCGTACCTCCTTAGAAACGGAAATAGAGGAAGGGATTGAAGGAGCCGTCCACCAGACTGGCCGTGACAGCCACCAACAGGGCGGCCACGGCTGCAGGCTCCAGAACGGTCATGACCTTGCTGTTCTGGACGCGCTCATAGCAGCGCTTGCCCAAGGGCAGGGCGGCAATCAGGCAGACTACCAGCAGCACGCCGTAGCTGCGCAGATAGTAAAGTGCCTCGCTGGTGTAGAGGGGCAGGCCACCCGCGCCGAACAGTCCGCCCACATCGGCCAGTACACCGGACAGGCCGTTGGCGTTGAAAATCACAAAGCTGATAAGCACCAGGAAAATCACATAGGCATGGCGTACCACCGCAGGCAGCTTTTCCAGAAGATTTCCCAGCCACAGCTTTTCAATCATCAGCAGGACACCAAACAGCGCACCCCAGAGGACAAAGTTCCAGCTGGCGCCGTGCCACAGGCCTGTCAGCAGCCAGATGACGGCCAGATTCCGCAGCCATTTTGCCTTGGAGCAGCGGTTGCCGCCCAGGGGGATATAGACGTAGTCGCGGAACCAGCTGCCCAGGGTCATATGCCAGCGCCGCCAAAATTCTGTGATGGACTTGGAGATAAACGGGTAATTGAAGTTCTCCGGGAACTGGAAACCGAAAATACGGCCCAGGCCAATGGCCATATCGGAATAACCAGAGAAATCGAAGTAGATTTGCAGGGAAAAGGCCACGGCATACAGCCAGAAGAACAAAACGCTCTGGCTCTGGGCGTCCCGGAAGGCGGTGCACAGTTCACCCATGGCGTTGGCCAGCAAAACTTTCTTGCCCAGACCGAAGGCGAAGTGCCGCAGACCCAAAGCCACACCCTCCAGCGTGCTTTTGCGGCTTTCCAGTTCGGCGGCTACGTCGGTGTAGCGGACGATGGGACCGGCAATCAGCTGGGGGAATAAACACACAAATGTTGCAAAGGTCGCCGGATTCCGCTGGGCGGGCGCCCGGCCCCGGTAGACGTCAATGGTATAGGACATGGTCTGGAAGGTAAAGAAGCTGATACCGATGGGCAGGGGCACACCAGTCAGGGGAATGGAGGTGCCCAGCAAATCATTGACTGTGCCGATAAAGAAGTCTGTATATTTGAAGAAGCCTAAAAGGCCCAGATTGATGACAATGGAAGCGATTAGATAGAAGCGCGTCCGCTTGGGCTGGTCCCGGTGCTTTTCAATCAGCAGAGACCAACAGAAATCGTTGATGGACGAGATCAGCAGCAGAGAAACGTAAATGGGCTCTCCAAAGAAGTAAAACAACAGGCTAGCCGCCAACAGTACGCCGTTGCGCCACGACTTGGGCGCCAGAAAGTACAGGGCCAGTGTCAGGGGCAGAAAGCCGTATAAAAAGGTAATGCTGGAAAACAGCATGGGCAGTCACCTCGATTGCAGATTGATTTTGGACGCAAAAAACCGGGCGCACCGGTTCGGTGCGCCCGGTCAGAGGGTCGATTACATAGCGTTGAAGTTGGCAATGATGGTGTCAGCCCAATCCTGGCTGGACATGACCAAAATGGCCAGATTGCCCTTGGAAGCGGTCTGGACGCTTTCGGCTTCCACGCAGATCCACTTGCGGGGGTTGGCGTTGGCCTTCATGTCAGCGGCCACGGTGGCGGCATCGGTGCCCTCGGGGACCTCCACAATGACGACGCTGTGAGCAATGGAGCCGATCATGGCGTCACCGTTGATGCCGCGATAGCCCTCGGCGTAGGGGATAAAGGCAAAGGACTCAAAGTTCTCGGCGGTCAGCATCTCGCTGAAGCTCATGGGCAGATCTTCGATACCGGCGGTGACGGTGGACAGCACAGCGGCCAGATCCGTCTCGGAAGTGGCGGGCGTCTCAGGCTCCGTGGGCTTTTCTTCCGGCGTGGTGGGAGTTTCGGGCTGTGCGGGCGTCTCAGGCTGCGCGGGGGTTTCGGGCTTGCTGCCGGCATTGGAACCGTTGCCGGTACCATTACCAGTACCGCCGCCAGTGCCATTGCCGGCACCACCGCCGGTGCCGTTGCCGGCGCCAGTGCCAGAACCGTTACCGGAACCAGTGCCGGTGCCGGAACCGCTGCCGGTGTTGGAGGAGCTGTTGTTAGTGTTGCTGGCGTTGTCGGGCTTAGAGGCTTCCGGCTTCTCAGGGGTTTCATCCTCGGGGGTGGCGACGGGATCGCCAATGGCTTCCATGGCGTCGTCCGCACCGCTGACGGGGGCAGCCAGGTCGCTCTCAGGGGTGGCCTCACCGGCCAGGGAGTCAAAGTTCACCAGAATGGCGTTGGCGGTGTCCACAGAGGACATGACCAGCAGAATGGTGTTGCCGTGCTGGCGCACATGGGTGGCTTCTGCACCGACACAGACCCACTTGTTGGGATTGGCGTTGGTTTCGATGTCGGAGGCTACCTGAGCGGCGTCGGTGCCGTCGGGAACACGGACCAGGACGACGCTGTGGGCAATGGAGCCAATCAGCGCATCGGCGGAAACCGCCTCGTAACCGTCAACGTAGGGAATAAAGGTCATGAACTCGAAGTTCTCTTCCGTCAGCTCCGTAATCTCGTACATGGGCAGGTTTTCCACATCTTTGAGGATGTCTTCCATGACGGTGGTCAAATCCATCTCATCAATGTGATTGGTCTCCTCCTCCTCCTTGCTGGTATCGTCAGTGGAGGTGTCGGTGGTCTCAGTGTTGGCAGTGTTGCCGTCGGGGGCGGGGGTCTCTTCCTTAGAGCCGCAGGCGGCCATGGAGAATACCAGGGTCAGAGCCAGCAGCAGAGCAATCAGCTTTTTCATAATTCTCGGTTCCTTTCTTGTATCGTTTCCCGGAATCGGGAGCGGCGGTGCCGCGTTGTTTCTGATTGGTTAGACGGCGCCTTGCCCTATTTGTTCCCGTGTATGCAAAAAAATATGAGAAATTTTTTCCAAATTAAAAAAGAGACGCCGTCGGGGCGTCTCTTTCTAATTATATATGTGGACTCAAAAAACTTCTGCTGCATCAGAACCGGCAGTCTCGCCTGGGGCGGGCAAATTGATTTGGAACGATCCGCTGGCCGCAGAGGAAGCGCCGTTGGATTTGGTCACTTGCAGCGATACGGTAATGGTATAGGACTCTCCGGCGGCAAAGGGATATTCCACCCGGACAGCGTCCAGCAGGGAAGCACCGGCGGTTGTTTGCAGGGCGGCAAGCTCCTGCGCCGTGGTGGGGCGAATGGGGCGGCTGCCGTCGGAACTACCAGGGGCCGTGGTGCTTTTTACCGTGACACCCGTAATGGTGGCGTCCAACAGATTCACCGGGGAATGGACACCAACCAACAGTCCGCCGCTGCCATCCTGTGTGACGGTCCAGGCATAACTCCAATCGGAGGCCAGACCGTTGACAATGCGGACCGTCTGGGAGGACTGGTCCCACAGCACATCGAAACCAAACTGTTCCGCCACAGGTCGGATGGCGACAAAGGTTTGACCGTCACGCACCACCGGTGCGGCATTGGAGGTGCCGTTGGTCTGGCCGGTGCGGGTGTTTACGATGGTACGGCCATCGTAAAGTGCGTATTGATTGGTTACCGTATAGGTGGTACGGCCAATCCACAGGGAAACGGTGCGGGAAACAATAAACTCTTTCTGTCCTGATTGCAGCTCCGCCTGATAAACGGAGTTATCTGGCGTGTAGGTACGGGACAGCTCCACCATCTGCTGATTCTGTATCCAGCGTACCGTCAGCCCCATGGCCTCGGCCACATCCCGTACCGGCGTCAGCGTCATATTCTGCGCATTGACGTAAGGGGCCGCGCCGCTCCATACCACAGGAACGCCCCGAACCGTTACGTTAATGGAGGCCGCCGCAGCTGAAAAAGCAAGAAGCGCCACGGAGAGCAGCAGAAGACAGAGCTTTGCAGCCAATCGCCTCATAAAATCCCTCCAGTATAAAAAGTTACGATTTGTTACCAATTTAGAATAACACACTTTTCAAACAGGCGCAACCGCTAAAATATCTGTGACTACAATATAAAAAGAAAAGGGTAAAAAAAATCCGTCGAATTTTAAAAAAAGCTGTTGACAAATGGTTCTTGGTCTGATATTATATGCAAGCGCTTGAGGGACAGCGGTTCCGATGAAAGCGGCCAGTAAGAACTCCGAAAAAACTTTGAAAAAAGTTCTTGACAAACGAGCTCCTCTGTGGTAAGATAAACAAGTTCCGCCGGACGGCGAGAACGACAAAAAGTGAGAAGTTCACTGGAAAACAGCTTGAAAGTTTGAAAAAACTTTGAAAAAAGTTCTTGACAAACGTAAAAAGTTGTGATAAAATGAATCTCACGAACGACCGCTCAGCG
>DVJJ01000071.1 GCA_018716875.1 Candidatus Avoscillospira avistercoris | reverse complement strand
TGATCTGCGCCATGAAGCAGAGTTTGGAACAGCCTGTATAATCCCGAAAGGTCAAGGACCTTTCCCCGCCGCAACAGCGTATTGTTCACCTTCCATCGTACAAAAAAGCATCCCCCTATCACTCAAGTCCTGAGTGTAGGGGGATGTTTCCGTTTAGTTTGCTGACATCAGGCTTGCGCCTTGTCCTTTTAACGGGATCAGCCGAACACAGCCAGCAGGAAACCGGCGGCGATGGCGGAGCCGATGACGCCGGCCACGTTGGGGCCCATGGCATGCATCAGCAGGAAGTTGGCGGGGTTGGCCTTCTGGCCTTCCACCTGGGACACGCGGGCCGCCATGGGAACGGCGGACACGCCGGCAGAGCCGATCAGCGGATTGATCTTGCCGCCGGTGACCTTGTACATAATCTTGCCCAGAATCAGACCGCCGGCCGTGGAGAAGCAGAAGGCCAGCAGGCCCAGAACCACGATCTTCAGGGTGTCAGGGGTCAGGAAGCGGTCAGCCACGGTGGTGGCGCCCACAGAGACGGACAGGAAGATGGTAACAATGTTCATCAGAGCGTTCTGCACGGTGTCGGACAGACGGTCCACCACGCCGCACTCACGCATCAGGTTACCCAGCATCAAGCAGCCGATCAGAGGAGCGATGGAGGGCAGCAGCAGGATAACGAAAACGGCCACCACGATGGGGAACACGATCTTCTCGGTCTTGGTGACGGTGCGCAGCTGCTCCATCTTGGTCTCCCGCTCTTCCTTGGTGGTCAGAGCGCGCATGATGGGGGGCTGAATCAGCGGGATCAAAGCCATGTAGGAATAGGCCGCGATGGCGATGGCGCCCAGCAGTTCGGGAGCCAGCTTGGTGGTCAGGAAGATGGCCGTGGGGCCGTCCGCGCCGCCGATGATGCCGATGGAAGCGGCCTGGGGACCGGTGAAGCCCAGAACCACAGCCAGGATAAAGGCCATGTACACGCCCAGCTGGGCAGCAGCGCCCAGGAGCAGGGACTTGGGGTTAGCCAGCAGCGGACCGAAGTCCGTCATGGCGCCGACGCCCATAAAGATCAGGGACGGATACACACCTGCCTTGACGCCGATGTAGAGGATATCCAGCAGACCGCCCTCCATCAGGACGTCGTTATAGCTTTTGGTGTGCGCAATCACGCCATCCCACAGCTCCGGATGGTACAGACCGCCGCCGGGCAGGTTGGTCAGCAGGGTACCGAAGGCGATACCCACCAGCAGCAGGGGCTCGAACTTCTTAACGATGCCCAGATACAGCAGCAGGCAGCCCACCAGGATCATGACGATCTGCCGCCAATCGGAGGCGGCCAGGTAGAAACCTGAGGTTTCCCACAGGTTTTGCAGTGTTCCAAGGAGATCCATAGCAATACCTCCTTAGGACAGGACGATCAGAGGCGTACCGGTCTCCACCACAGCGCCCTTGGAGGTGACGATCTGTGCAATGGTACCATCACGGGGAGCGACGATCTCATTTTCCATCTTCATGGCTTCCAGGATCAGCAACAGCTGGCCCTTCTTGACGGCGGCGCCCTGGGTCACTTCAATGCGCAGGACGTTGCCGGGCATGGGGGAAGCGATGGTCTCACCGGCCGCGGTGACGGCGGGAGCAGCGGGGGCAGCCGGAGCGGCGGCGGGAGCAGGAGCGGCAGCGGGGGCAGCGGCCGGAGCGGCGGGCGCCGGGGCATAGGCCTCGTACTCGTCCACCAGCATGGCTTCGCCGGCTTCCACCTCGACCTCATACGTTCTGCCGTTGAGCGTCACTTTATATTTCATCTTATTTGACCTCCTTAATGGACTTGAAGCGCAGCTCGTTCAAGGGCCGGTTCATCTTGTGGGCCACAATGGCCATGATCATGGCGGCGTCGCGGTCGGAAACCGTGTGCAGCATGATCTCACCGGCGGTGCCGGGGGCCTTGGCCTTGGGTGCGGGCGCCGCTGCGGGAGCCGGTGCAGCAGCAGGGGCGGGCGCCGGGGCGGCAGCCTTGTTCTGACTGGTTTTCATCACGCGGGCCATGATGCCGATGACAATCATCAGGAGGATCAGGCCGAGAAACACAACGGCAAAGCCCAGAACCGAATAGGCCAGCGCCACGCCTACAGAAATGTTTGTCAGATCCATAGCGCGCCCTCCTTATGCCTCTTCGATGGTATAGGTGGCCTTGTTCTCCTCGGCAGCCTTGCGCTTCTCAAAATACTTCTCCGCCAGCTGCGGGAAGGCGATATAGCTCAGAACGTCCTCGTCATTTCTGGCGGTGTCGCCCAGCTCGGCCTTGGTCTTCTCAAACATAGGCTCCAGGGTATCGGCGTAGCGGCCCTCCAGGGGCTTCTCGTCGCCCAGAACCTTCTTCATGACCTCGGGATCGATGGGAGCCGGGGTCTTGCCGTACTCGCCGCGGCAGTAAGCCACGATTTCCTTGGAGACGTTCTTGTAACGCTCGCCGGCCAGGACGTTCTGCACGGCCTGGACGCCGACCATCTGGGAGGTGGGGGTGACCAGCGGAGGATAGCCCAAGTCTTTGCGGACCTTGGGGGTCTCCACCAGGGCCTCGTCGAAGCGGTCCAGAGCGTTCATCATCTTCAGCTGGCTCAGGAGGTTGGACAGCATGCCGCCGGGGACCTGATAGGTCAAGCACTGGGTATCGGTGGTCAGGGACTTGGGCATCAGGGTGCCGTCGGCAATGTAACCGTCACGGATGGGCTTAAAGAAGTCGGCAATCTCCTTGAGGATCTTGTCATCCGTGGTGACCTCATAGCCCAGCTGCTTGAGGGCATAGGCCATGGTCTCGGTGGCGGGCTGAGAGGTGCCGCCGGAGAAGGGAGAAATGGCGGTATCGATAACATCGACGCCGGCTTCCACAGCCTTCAGGTAGGTCATAAAGGCCAGACCCGTGGTGGAGTGGGTATGCAGGTCGATGGGCAGGTCCACGGCGTCCTTGATGGCGGAAACCAGGTCATAGGCCTCCTGGGGACCCATAATACCGGCCATGTCCTTGATGCAGATGGAGCCGACGCCCATTTCCTTGAGCTCCTTGACCATCTTCACATAGTTCTCCAAGGTGTGGACGGGAGAGGTGGTATAGGAGATGGTGCCGGAGGCCAGAGCGCCCCACTTGTTGGTCTCCTCAATGGCCACCTTCATATTGGTAATGTCGTTGAGGGCATCGAAAATACGGATGATATCAATGCCGTCCTTGACACTGTATTCGACAAATTTACGGACCACATCGTCGGGATAGTGCTTGTAGCCCAGGATGTTCTGGCCGCGCAGCAGCATTTGCAGCTTGGAGTTGGGCAGCTTCTTGCGGAGCTTCTTCAGCCGCTCCCAGGGGTCCTCGTTGAGGTAGCGGAGACAGACGTCAAAGGTGGCGCCGCCCCAGCACTCGACGGAGTAGTAGCCGGCCTGGTCGATTTTGTCCAGGATGGGCTCGTAGACGTCAAAGGGCAGACGGGTGGCGATCAGCGATTGGTTGGCGTCGCGCAGCACCGTCTCCATAAACTGTACTTTTCTCTTACTCATGGATACACCTCCACAATATTCACAGCGGCGGCCGGGCCGCTGCGGCGGGTTACAAAAGCGTCCGTGCGGAAAACACGGGAAAACAGGCATGCCGGGAATGGAATCCGCAGCATGCCTGTCGGTTGCCGGTTATAAGGTCGGCATGCTCAACGACGGTGCATTAAGCCTTGGGGCCGGCGGCGACCAGGGCCTTGCCCGCGTCATTGCCGGTGTACTTGACAAAGTTCTTCTCGAAGCGGCCGGCCAGATCCTTGGCCTTGGTGTCCCACTCCTCGGGGTTGGCGTAGGTGTTGCGGGGATCGAGGATGTTGGTATCCACGCCGGGCAGCTCGGTGGGAACAGCCAGGTTGAAGTAGGGGATGGTCTTGGTCTCGGCCTTCAGGATGGAGCCGTCCAGGATGGCGTCGATGATGCCGCGGGTATCCTTGATGGAGATACGCTTGCCGGTGCCGTTCCAGCCGGTGTTGACCAGATAAGCCTTGGCGCCGCTCTTCTGCATCTTCTTGACCAGCTCCTCACCGTACTTGGTGGGATGCAGCTCCAGGAAGGCCTGGCCGAAGCAGGCGGAGAAGGTGGGAGTGGGCTCGGTGATGCCGCGCTCGGTGCCGGCCAGCTTGGAGGTGAAGCCGGACAGGAAGTAGTACTGGGTCTGCTCGGGGGTCAGGATGGACACGGGGGGCAGAACACCAAAGGCGTCGGCGGACAGGAAGATGACGTTCTTGGCGTCGGGGCCGGCGGACACGGGGCGCACAATCTTCTCGATGTGGTCGATGGGATAGGACACACGGGTGTTCTCGGTGACAGAGCCGTCAGCGAAGTCGCACTCGCCGTTCTCCTTGACGGTGACGTTCTCCAGCAGAGCGTTGCGCTTGATGGCGTTGTAGATATCGGGCTCGGACTCCTTGTCCAGGTTGATGACCTTGGCGTAGCAGCCGCCCTCGAAGTTGAAGATGCCGTTGTCATCCCAGCCGTGCTCGTCATCGCCGATGAGCAGACGCTTGGGATCGGTGGACAGGGTGGTCTTGCCGGTGCCGCTGAGACCGAAGAACAGAGCGGTGTTCTCGCCGTTCATATCGGTGTTG
>DVJJ01000070.1 GCA_018716875.1 Candidatus Avoscillospira avistercoris | reverse complement strand
CAAAAGAAATACGTCTGAAATACAGGATGTTTTTTCTGTTTATCCCATAATAAAGAGAACTTTGGAGGTGTTTTTATGGCGTCCAATCCCGAGATGCACAAGCCTTCGGTTGCCCGCCGGATTTTTGGTGCCATCGGCAAATTTTTTGCCGTTTTAGGCAAAATTCTGGGCACGCTGCTGCTGGTAGGTCTGCTGACAGGATTGATTTTCGGTTGTATTTTTGCAAAATATGTCCAGGAGGTTTTGATTCCGCAGTCCGACGTCCCCCTGGAAAACTTTACACTGGATCAGACCAGCGTTATCTATTATACCGACCCGGATACCGGGGAGGCCGTAGAACTGCAACGGCTCTATGGCAAGGAAAACCGCACCTGGGTCACCTACGACAAAATCCCCAGAGATCTGGTCAACGCGGCCATTGCCATTGAAGATAAGCGGTTCCATGATCATCAGGGTGTGGATTGGCTGCGTACGGCCAGCGCCAGCGCCAATATGTTTCTTGGCGGTGACTCCACTTATGGTGCGTCCACCATTACCCAGCAGTTGATCAAAAACCTCACGGAACGAGACGAGGTGACCGTCCGCAGAAAGCTGCTGGAAATCGTCAGCGCACTGGAATTTGAAAAAGACCACTCCAAGCAGGAAATCATGACCTGGTACCTCAATACGATCTATTTAGAGGAGGGCTGCTACGGCGTGCAAAGCGCATCCCGCGTCTACTTCGGCAAGGATGTGTCGGAGTTGACCACCGCCGAGTGTGCCAGCCTGATTGGCATTACCAAGAATCCCTCCTATTATGATCCTTATATCAACCCGGAAGCCAACCGGGAACGGCAGCTGACGATTCTTTGGGAGATGTATGACCAAGGCTATATTCTGACAGAAGAAGCCTATCGAGCTGCCGTCAACCAAGAGATGGTATTTACCAACGCCAGCGGCCAGGAGACAGAAGGTTACGACGACAACAGCGAATACTATTCCTATTTTGTGGACCAGGTGATCCGCGATGTGACGGAAGACCTGTGTAAGACATATAACTACACGGAGGAAATCGCGGAACAGGTGGTGCGATCCGGTGGTCTGTCCATCTACTGCACGATGAATCCGGATGTCCAGTCGGTGGTGGATGAGGTTTATGAGAATCTGGAGAACATCCCCAAAACCGACAGTGCCCAACAGCTGCAATCGGGTATCGCTATCATCGACAATAAAACCGGCGATCTGGTGGCTGTTTCCGGCGGTGTCGGTGAGAAAACCGGCAGTCTGACCTTCAACCGCGCCACCCAAGCCCTATTGTCACCAGGCTCCACCATCAAGCCCCTGACTGTGTACGGACCGGCCTTTGACAAGGGCATTATCACTCCGGCCACCGTATACGATGATACCCCCTATTCCTTTGAGGGCGGCGCTTGGCCCAAGAACACCAACCGCAGTTATTCTGGTCTGATGACCATTCGTTCTGCCATCAGCATGTCCACCAATACGGTGGCTGTCAAAGTTCTGGCAGATTTGACGCCTGCCTACAGCTATCAGTTTGCCGTGGAGAAGCTGGGTATGGATACGCTGGTGGAACAAGAGGTCATCGGCGGCAAAACGTATTCCGACATCAACCTGGCACCCTTGGCCATGGGTGGTCTGACCCACGGTGTCACCATTGAGGATATGGCGGCGGGATATGCCACCTACGCCAATGGCGGTGTATACCGGGAACCCCGCACTTATACCAAAGTGACCAGAATGGTAGATAACCGGGAGGAAACGGTGCTCAACAACACCCAGGATACGGTTACAGCTGTCAGTACTAAGGCTGCGTGGTATATGACCGATATGCTGCAATACGCCGTGGAGCATGGCACCGGCTCCCCGGCCAAGATTGAAAATATGGCAGTAGCCGGTAAAACTGGTACTACTACCAGCGATTTCGACCGTTGGTTCTGCGGTTATACGCCCTGCTATTCTGCCGCTGTCTGGTGTGGCTACGACGTGCCGGAGGAAGTCAATCTGACAGATTCCTCCACCAACCCTGCCGCATATCTCTGGCAGAAGGTTATGGCTCAGGTTCACGCGGAACTGCCGTCAGCAACCTTCCAGCAGCCCACGGATGTGGTGGAGGTGTGGTACTGCCGTGACAGCGGTCTACTGGCTACCGACGCCTGTAAGAGCGACCCCCGCGGTTCCCGTATCGTGAAAGGTTCCCTGGCCATGGATGACGCACCCACGGAATACTGCGACGTACACACCTATGTGGAACTGTGTGATGAAACGAATCAGGTGGCCAATGAGTTCTGTAGTCAGGTGGAAGGCAACGGTACCCATACAGTAGCGTTGCTGAACCTGAACCGCAGTTTCCCCATACCCAATATCACGGTAGCCGACCAGCAGTATGCCACTTACAGCGGTTCTATTCCGAGCGGCTATTATCGGGCACTTAGCCCGTCTGGCACCAGCATGGGGCAGACATGTACGGTGCATACAGAGGAGAGTCTGCCGCCGGAAGAGCCGGAGGTACCGGAGGACCCGACAAATCCAACGGACCCCACAGACCCCAACCAGCCGGTGGACCCCAATGCTCCCGTTGATCCCAACCAGCCCATCGTTCCGAACCCGGACACGCCCGATGGGGAAGGCGGCACAACGGAGCCGCCGTACCACGGCTGGGAGGACCCGGCCAACGGCGGCGTGGTCCCCGACGATTGATGATACTATAGACAGAGTGAGGAATTTTCCATGTGGAGAGCGGAAAACTGGAAGGATTATGAGGTCATTGATACCTCAGACGGCGAAAAACTGGAGCGCTGGGGGAAATTTACCCTGGTGCGTCCCGACCCCCAGGTGATCTGGAATACGCCGAAGAAAAATCCTCTGTGGAAACATTACGATGCCCGGTATGCCAGAAGCAACAGCGGCGGCGGCAAATGGAATGCCAACCGTCTGCCGGAGCGTTGGCAAGTGCGTTATGGGACATTAACATTCAACGTCAAGCCCATGAACTTCAAGCATACCGGCGTTTTCCCGGAACAGGCAGCCAACTGGGATTTCATTCAGGAACAGATTGGTAAGGCCGGACGGCCACTCAATGTACTGAACCTATTTGCCTATACCGGCGGCGCCACACTGGCCGCCGCCGCCGCCGGGGCCTCGGTTTGCCATGTGGACGCTGCCAAAGGTATGGTGGCTTGGGCCAAGGAAAACGCCAAGTCCTCAGGGTTGGAGAGTGCTCCCATTCGGTGGATTGTGGATGACTGCGCTAAATTTGTAGAGCGAGAGATCCGGAGGGGCCGCCGCTATGACGCCATCATTATGGACCCGCCTTCGTATGGCCGCGGCCCCTCCGGAGAAATCTGGAAGTTGGAAAAGG
>DVJJ01000069.1 GCA_018716875.1 Candidatus Avoscillospira avistercoris | reverse complement strand
CTGACGTCACTCTTTACAATGAAATTTACCGATGTGCTGGATATCCTGGTGGTAGCGTTCCTGTTCTATAAGGGCATCACCATGATCCGCTCCACCCGGGCGTCCCGGATCGCCAAGAGCATCGTTCTGCTGTTGCTGGTTACCTGGCTTACCAGCCTGTTCCACATGTATGCGCTGTACTTTATTTTAAACCGCATTCTGGAGCTGGGCTTTATCGCGCTGGTGATCATGTTTCAGCCGGAACTGCGTCTGTTTCTGGAGAAGGTGGGCAGCCGATCTGTTAAGGAGCTATTGGGCGGTAAACAGGAGGCCCGTCCGGCCAGCGCTGCCATTGCCGCTGTGGTCACGGCTTGCGAGAAAATGTCCAAGAGCCGTACCGGTGCGCTGATTGTGTTTGAACGGAACATCCTGCTGGATGAATACTTTAAAACCGGCACCGTTTTGGATGCCGCTGTTTCCGACGAACTGCTGCGCAATATCTTTTTCCCCAAAGCGGCCCTTCATGACGGTGCGCTGATCATCCGGCAATCCCGTATTGCGGCCGCCGGCTGTGTGCTGCCGCTGTCGGAGAATACCCATCTCAGCAGTGACCTTGGTACCCGCCATCGGGCGGGCATCGGTATGAGTGAGGCGTCGGATGCCGTGGTGGTTATCGTCTCAGAGGAGACGGGCACCATTTCCGTGGCCGTGGGCGGTATGCTCAAACGCCATCTGGCCGCCAAGACGCTGGAACGTCTGCTGGTCAATGAGCTGGTTACCGTCAAGGAGGAATCCAAGCCCGTGCGCTTCTACCAGCGCATTCTGGGTCAACTGACCCAAAAAGGTGGGAAACTATGAAGAGCAAACTGGTATCCATGGCGGTGGCCCTGCTGGCGTCCCTCTGCCTGTGGATCTATGTGGTGACGGTGGTCAACCAGGAGGTCAGCAACGAGCCCATCAACGATGTGGCCGTCACGTTCTACGGTGCTGACCAAATCCGGGCTGACTCCAATCTGGTCATCACCGAAGGCGCGGATACCACCGTGAATCTTCGGGTGACCTGTAGCCGGTCCACCCTGCAAAAGCTGTCGGCCACCAATATTGTACTGACGGTGGACGTGTCCCGCATCAAAGAACCGGGGACGTACACCATGGATTACAGCGTAACCTATCCCAGCGGTGTTTCCAACAGTGATGTGAAGCTGAATGGTACGCCGCAATCTGTCACATTTACCGTGGAGCGGTTCTCGTCCAAAACGGTCTCTGTGCGGGGCATTCTGGATGGTACCGTTCAGAAGGGCTATTACGCCGCCAGTATGGAATGCAGCCCCAACGAAGTGCTGCTGGAAGGCCCGGAGTCCCTGATCAGCCAGGTCAGCTATGCCCAGGTGATTTTACAGCAGGATAATCTGTCCCAGACAGTGCTCCAGTCCTGCCCGGTCACGTTGATTGATGACAACGGCGAGGCGGTGGACAGCTCCAATATCAGCATCAGCGCCAACGGTGTGTCGGTCAACGCCATCGAAGTCCGCCAGCCCATCTTGCAGATGAAGGAAATCCCCATTGTAGTGGAGTTCCTGGACGGCGGCGGTGTCACAAAAAACGATATGATCTGGAGCTGTGATCCGCAGACCATCACTGTGGCCGGAGAGCCGGAGGTCCTGGAGAAGACCAACCAGCTGACGATCACACAGGTGGATCTGGCACAGATGATTGATCCCATCGCCCAGGATATGCCGGTGACGCTGCCCAATGGGCTGGTCAACGTGACGGAGCTGGAGAGCGTCTTTGTGGATATCAGCGTCAATACGTCGCGGATTGCCAGCAAGACCATGAAGGTTACCGATATCATTACGGCCAACGAGCCGGAGGGCTATGAGGTCAATGTTATGACCATGCAGCTGACGGTGACGGTCCGCGGTCCCATCGACGAAGTCAGCCAGTTGACAGAAGATGACGTTTGGGCGGTGATTGACGCGTCCAGTCTGCGGGAGGGAACCCAGAGCGTACCGGTGACCATTGAGGTCAGCGGCGACGGCTCTGTGGCGGCCATCGGACAGTACAGCGCGGCTGTCTCACTGGTAAAGGAATAGGAATGCTCTGATCACCACGGCAGGTTCTCCGTCGTGGTGATCGAAACCAAATGGAATTTAGAACGAGGACCCAAGGAGGGATCGCGTTGATCAAAAGTATGACGGGCTATGGCCGGGCCGTGGAAACGCGGAATGGCCGGGAAATTTCCGTGGAAATCCGGTCGGTGAACAACCGGTATCTGGACTGTAATATCAAGCTGCCCCGGCTCTATTCCTTTGCTGAGGAGGCGGTAAAGCAGGCGGTCAAATCGTCCATCAGCCGCGGCAAGGTGGATGTGTTTTTTTCCATTGCCAACTGTGGGACAAGCGCCGTGGAAATCTCCCTGAACCGGCCGGTGTTGGAGGGGTATCTGGCGGCCATGCGGACCATCGTAACAGACTACGGCGTGACCGACGATATTTCTGTCTCAAGTCTGGCCAGACTGCCGGACCTGTTTTTGGTGGAGAAAGCGGACACCGATGAAGAGCAGGTGATTGAGGATTTGACTGCCGTGGTTCAGGAAGCTCTGGAGGCTTTCGACGCCATGCGAACGCGGGAGGGAGCCGCCCTGGAGGCAGATCTGCGCAGCCGCGCCGGTACCATCCTGTCCCTGACGGAACAGGTGGAAGCCCGCAGCCCCGTCACCCTGGCTGAGTACCGGGCGCGGCTGACGGCAAAAATGCAGGAGGTTTTGGAGAACCAGAACATCGACGAAAGCCGCATTCTGGCCGAAGCCGCCCTCTACGCTGATAAAATTGCCGTGGACGAGGAGACAGTACGGCTGAGAAGCCACCTGTCCCAGTTGGAGAATATGCTCACCGGCGGCGGAGCCATTGGCCGTAAGCTGGACTTCCTGCTGCAGGAGATGAACCGGGAGGCCAATACCATCGGCTCCAAGGGCAACGATTTGGAACAGGCCCGCACAGTGGTTGAAATCAAGGCGGAACTGGAAAAAATACGGGAACAGACCCAGAACATCGAGTGACGGGAGGAATCCATGAAGCTCATCAACATCGGATTTGGCAATATGATCTCGTCCAGCCGGCTCATTGCCATTGTGGCGCCGGATTCGGCGCCCATCAAGCGCATGATCCAAGAGGCCCGGGACCGCGGTATGCTCATTGATGCCACCTATGGCCGCCGGACCCGTGCCGTCATCATCATGGATACGGACCATGTGATTCTCTCGGCCATTCTGCCGGAGACCGTGGCGGGACGTATGAACGACAAACATACGGAGTTGACAGCAGAGGAGATGGAAGAATCATGACAAACGGCAGACTGTTTGTACTGTCCGGCCCCTCGGGCGTGGGAAAGAGCACCGTGGTGCAGGAGGTCATGCGGCGTCACCCCAACCTGCGGTTTTCCGTGTCGGTAACCACCCGGGAAAAGCGGCCCAACGAGGTGGATGGCGAAAATTACTACTTTGTCACCCGGGAACAGTTCCAGCAAATGTTGGACCGGGGCGAGCTGCTGGAGCACGCAGAATACGTGGGCAACTGCTACGGTACGCCGGAGGGGCCCATCCAGCAGCAGTTGGAGCAGGGCTTTGATATCCTGCTGGACGTGGAGCCCTGCGGCGCCATGCAGGTCCGCTCCAACCGGGAAGACGCAGTGCTGATCTTTATGGCGGCGCCCAGCTTTGCCGAGATTGAGCGGCGGCTGCGGGGGCGCGGCGACACGCCCGATGATAAGATTGCAGGCCGTCTGGAACGGGCGCGCTGGGAGTATGCTCAGGCGTCCCAATACGATTACATTGTCATCAACGACCATGTACAGCATGCGGCCAATGAGATTCAGGCCATTATGGAAGCAGAAAAGTGCAGAGCCCAGTTGCGGCTGGACTATTTGAAGGAGGACAATTAACATGCTTTACCCCCCCATGAGTGAAATGCTCAAACACATTGACAGCCGGTACCTGCTGGTTAACGTTGTGGCCCGCCGGGCCCGCCAGATTTCCATTGAGGCGGAACTGCACCAGGAAGCCCTGCCGGAAAAGCCCGTCACCCTGGCCATCCGGGAGGTTGCCGATGGCAAGCTGACGGCGACGGTCAAGGAAGAGTATATGAAGTGAGATACCGTCAAGGCGCAGGCGCTGACCGCCTACGCCTTGAACGTGCTTTTAAGGGGGTTCCCGTTTGGTAGCAAAAGTGGCCGTCCAGGCGGCTGTTTACGCCATAGACCGACTCTATTCCTATGGGATTCCCGAGGGCTGCACCGTTTTTCCAGGTATGCGGGTCCAGGTGCCCTTCGGCAGCGGCAACCGCAGCAGTGAAGGCATGGTGGCAGCGCTGGAGGAAGGGGACGGCGCGGAACTCAAATGGATTGACCGAACGCTGGATGACGGGCCGGTACTGGACGCGGCGGGACTGCGGCTGGCGGCCTTTCTCCGGGAACGGTATTTCTGTACGTTTTATGACGCCGTCAAGGCCATTTTACCGGCGGGATTGTGGTTCCAGACCGTGGACCGGTTCGCCATCTGTCCGGACTGTGACTGGAGAGCAGCCATTTCCCGACAGCCATTGGCCAAAGCGGTTATGGAGCAGTTGGAAGCACTGGGCGGCGAGGCCGATTACCCGTGGCTGCGGCGGCAGTTTCCCGACGAAGAAGCGCTGCAAAGTGCGCTGCAATATTTGCAGAAAAAAAAGCTGCTGCGCAATGATTCGGAACTACTGCGCCGAACCCGGGACAAGACGGAACGTATGGCATATCTGGCGGTTTCCGCTGAGGAAGCCATGGAATACGCCAACCGGCGTCGTAAGTCCGCGCCGGTCCAAGCGGCGCTGCTGGAACTGCTGTGTACCGTGGGCAGCGGCAGTACCAAGGACCTCTGTTACTTTACCGGCGCTACGGCGGCCACCCTACGGCGTATGGAATCCATGGGAATGATTTCGCTGGAGGAAGTGCCGGTGCTGCGCCGTGTGGATATTCGTCCGGCCCATGTGGAACCGGTGGTGCTTAACGAGGAACAACAGCAAGCCTATGATGGTATCTGTACCCAGTGGGACCGTCCGGATCCTGGCGTGGCGCTGCTCTACGGCGTTACCGGCAGCGGCAAGACCTCGGTCTATGTGCAGTTGATTCACCGGTGCCTGGCCCAGGGCAAGACCGCCATGCTGCTGGTGCCGGAAATCGCCTTGACACCCCAGCTGGTCAGCTTGTTTGCCGGTCACTTTGGCGATCAGGTTGCCATCCTCCATAGCGGTCTGCGAGTGGGGGAGCGGTACGACGAATGGAAACGCATCCGGGACGGCGCGGCCCGAGTGGTGGTGGGGACCCGGTCAGCGGTGTTTGCCCCCTTGCAATCGCCGGGCCTGCTGATTCTCGATGAGGAGCAGGAACACACCTATAAATCGGAGAACAGTCCCCGTTACCATGCACGGGAAGTGGCCGCCTACCGGGGCCACCACACGGGGGCCATGGTCCTGCTGGGGTCGGCTACGCCGTCCATCGAAACCATGTATCTGGCAAAAGTTGGGCGAATCGGCTTTTACCGGCTGAAAAATCGATATAACGGGAAGAATTTGCCATCGGTGGAAATCATCGATTGTAAAGAAGAATTGCGCCGGGGCAACGGAACGTCCATCAGCTGGCCTCTGGAGGAGCGTATCCATGAGACATTACAGCGGGGAGAACAGACCATCCTGTTTCTCAACCGCCGGGGCACCAGCCGGTATGTGGCCTGTGTGGAATGCGGCGAAGCGCCCCAGTGTCCCCGGTGCAGCGTCCATCTGACGTACCACGGAGCCAACGGACGGCTGATGTGCCACTACTGCGGCCATTCGGAACCCCTGATGGCCCGGTGTCCCCGGTGTGGTGGTCCCTTGAAACAGATGGGCACCGGCACCCAGAAGGTGGAGGAAGAACTGCGGCAGCTGTTGCCGGATTCGGAGATTCTCCGTATGGACGCTGACACCGTCAGCGCCGTCCACAGCCACGAACAACTGTTGGAACGGTTTGAGCGGGAGAAAATCCCGGTATTGGTTGGTACCCAGATGGTGGCCAAAGGGCTGAATTTTGAAAACGTGACGCTGGTGGGCGTCCTGGACGCCGATATGTCCTTGTATGTGGACAATTTCCGGGCTGCCGAGACTACGTTCTCCATGATTACCCAGGTGGTAGGCCGGGCAGGGCGGGGCGCATTGGCTGGTACGGCCGTGATTCAGACCATGACGCCGCAGAACGCCGTCATCACTCTGGCGGCGGCCCAGGACTACGACCGATTCTATGAAATGGAGATTGCCATGCGGCATCTGCGCGGCTGCCCGCCCTTTCGGGATTTGCTGATTTTGACCTTTTCCGGCATCTTTGCCGAACAGGTGGAGGAGGCGGCCCGACGGTTCCGCTCGCTGCTGGACCGGGGATTGCAGCAGATGCAGGTACCGGCGGTACTGCTGGGGCCGGCTCCGGCGTCCGTAGCCAAAGTCAATAACCGTTACCGGTACCGGCTGACCCTGAGCGTGGAGAACAGTCGTGCCATCCGCCGGATGACGGCGGAGTGTATGAAAGCATTTTCCCGTGACCGACAGAACCGCGGCGTCACGGTGTTTGCCGATGTCAACCCCTACGGCTGACCGGCGGGACAGAAGTTTGAATGGGAGGAATTACCATGGCATTGAGAAATATTCTGACGGAAGAGGACCCGACACTTCGCAAGGTGTCCCGCCCTGTGACCAAGTTTGATGACCGGCTCCATGAGCTGCTGGACGATATGGCGGAGACGCTGGAAGACGCCCGGGGCGTCGGTCTGGCCGCACCCCAGGTAGGCATTCTCCGCCGCGTGGTGGTGGTAGACGTGGGAGAGGAAATTCTGGAGCTGATCAACCCGGAAATTATCTCCCAGAGCGGGGAACAGACGGGCATGGAGGGCTGTCTCAGCGTCCCCGGCAAGTATGGTATTGTCACCCGGCCCAATGTGGTCAAGGTCCGCGCTCAGGACCGATTTGGAGAGTGGTATGAGGCTGAGGGCGAGGAACTCATTGCCCGGGCGTTCTGCCATGAGCTGGACCACCTGGACGGCCATCTGTATGTGGATAAAATGGAGCGGTTCCTGACCCAGGAGGAGCTGGAGGAATTAGCCAACGAAGCGGAGGGCGAAGCATGAGAATTGTATTTATGGGAACCCCGGCCATTTCGGCCACCTGTCTGCGCCGCATCCATGAGGACGGCTGCAATATTGTTGGCGTCTATACCAAACCCGACACCCCCAAGAATCGGGGCATGAAGATGGCCATGAGCGAGGTGAAGATCTACGCCCAGTCTGTGGGCCTGCCGGTGTATCAGCCCACCACCTTTAAGGATGACGCCGTGGTGGAGGAGCTGAAAGCATTGCAGCCGGACCTGATTCTGGTGGTGGCCTACGGCAAAATCCTGCCCCAGCGGGTTCTCGATATCCCGCCCCAGGGCTGTATCAATATCCATGCCAGCGTCCTGCCGGCCCTGCGCGGTTCCGGCCCTATCCAGTGGGCCATCCTCAACGGACTGGACGAGACCGGCGTCACTGCCATGTACATGGCGGCGGAAATGGATGCCGGCGATATGATTGAAATCCGCAAGACCCCCATTGACCCCATGGAGACCACCGAAGAGCTGATGGCCCGGCTGGCCGAGATTGGCGCGGGGCTGTTGTCCGATACAGTCAAGCATGTGGCCGACGGCACCGTGACCCGGACGGCCCAGGACCCCAGCCAAGTGACGTTTGCGCCCATGCTGACCAAGGAGATGGCGCCCATCGATTGGAGCCGCACGTCTCGACAGATTGTGGACCATGTCCGCGGCCTGATTCCCTGGCCTGTAGCCACAGCGGAGCTGGACGGCAAGCGGTTTAAGATTTACCGGGTGGAGTATACCGATAAAACCACCGATAAGGCCCCCGGCACTTTGCTGGAACTCCATAAGAAGGGCCTGGATGTGGCCTGCGGCGACGGTAAGGTAGTTACCATTACTCAGCTCCAGGCCGAAGGCGGCAAACGTATGGCGGCGCCCGACTATTTCCGGGGCCATCCCATTCAACTGTAAGGAGGCACTATGTCTGCACGAAACACAGCATTGGCGGCGCTGATTGCCTGTCGGAAAAACGACGCCTGGTCCGATGGCGTTTTGAAAGACTATATTCGCCGGGACCGGCTGGACAGCCGGGACGCGGCGCTGGCTACGCGGCTGTGCTATGGCGTCGTGCAGAACCGGCTGTTGCTGGATTTCTATTTGACGGAGTTTGTCAAGGGCGGATTGCGGAAGCTCCAGCCGGTGGTGCAGGATATTCTGCGCCTAAGTGTCTATCAGATTGTTTTTATGGACCGGATTCCGCCGTCCGCTGCTGTCAATGAAGCCGTGGAGCAGGGGAAACGGTATGCCAACCCCCGGGCGGCGGGCCTGATCAACGGGGTGCTCCGGTCGGTGCTGCGGGCAGGGAAGGACCTGCCCCAGCCGTCGGACCTGTCCACCCGCTACTCCCATCCGGAGGGACTGGTGGAGCTGCTGCGGGACAATGTCGGGGAGGACCTGCTGGAACCCCTGCTGCAAAGCCATAACACGTCCCCTGCCACAGTGGTCCAGTACAACCCGCTGAAAACCACCGAAGCAGACCTGTGCCGCCGGTGGGACGAGCAGGGCGTGACCTATGCGCCCCATCCCTGGATGCCGGGCTGCTATGAACTCAGCGGCACCGGCAATCTGGAACAGATGGACACGTTCCGGGACGGCTCTCTGCTGGTCCAGGACGCGGCGGCCAAGCTGCCTGCGGTGGTGGCTGAGATCGAGCCGGGCATGTCCATTCTGGACTGCTGTGCCGCACCGGGCGGCAAGAGCTTCGCGGCGGCCATGGCCCTGCAAAACCGGGGCAAACTGATTTCCTGTGATATTCACCCTCATAAAATCCAGCTGATCGAAAAGGGTGCAGAACGGCTGGGCATTGAAACGCTGACGGCTCAGGTTCAGGACGCGTCCGCGTTTAACCCCCAGTGGGAGAATGCCATGGATGTGGTCTTGGCAGATGTACCCTGTTCCGGTTTGGGTACTATTCGCAAAAAACCGGATATCCGGTACAAGGCATTGAAGCCTTTGGAGGGATTGCCCGTGGTACAGCGGCGCATTCTCGACAACGTCTGCCGGTATGTCCGACCCGGTGGCGTACTGATCTATAGTACCTGTACTATTTTGCACCGGGAGAATGAGGACATTGTGGATTCCTTTCTGCGGGAGCACCCGGACTTTGCGGCGGAGAGAATGGCTCTGCCGGAGGGCCTGGGCGTGGGAGTGGTCAGCCGGTTGACGCTGCTGCCCTGTGTGCACCAGTGCGACGGATTTTTTGTGGCAAAGCTGAGGAAGATACCATGAAGCAAGATATCAAATCCATGACTCTGGCGGAGATGACCCAAGCATTGAAAGACATGGGACAGCCGGCGTTTCGGGCGAAACAGATCTATACCTGGCTCCACAAGGGTGTCACAGACTTTGAAGAGATGACAAACGTCTCCAAGGAGCTGCGGGCCAAATTGGACGAGACCTACTATATTACGGCTCCTAAGGTGGCAAGAAAGCAAAAGTCTCAAAAGGATGGAACGGTCAAATACCTCTGGGAGCTGGGCGACGGCAACTGTGTGGAGACGGTGCTGATGCAGTATCACCACGGCAATACCGTCTGTATTTCGTCGGAGGTGGGCTGCCCCATGGGCTGTAAGTTCTGTGCCTCTACCTTGGGCGGATTGGTCCGGCGGTTGCAGCCGTCGGAGATTCTCGATCAGGTGTTGTTTACGGCCCTGGATTCCGGCTTGCCCATTTCCAATATTGTCCTGATGGGCATTGGAGAACCGCTGGACAATTTTGATAATGTCATGCGGTTTCTGGAGTTGGTCAATAGCCCGGAGGGTATGAACATCGGTATGCGCCATATCAGCCT
>DVJJ01000068.1 GCA_018716875.1 Candidatus Avoscillospira avistercoris | reverse complement strand
CATATGTTCCAGAAACCCCACACCCAGCTGGAGACGGCTGTCACCGACGCCGTCCAGGTTCAGGGCCAATGTGATATCGGTTTCACCCGTCTTGCGGGTCAAAGATGCTTGTCTCATATTCAATCTCCTTTTTGGGGGAGCGGAGGGATGTACCGAACACGGGCCGACGCCCCAGGGCGGCTTCTCTTGGCCCATTGGGCCAAGTCACCTTTTGGAGGCACCGGCCCTTTACAGGGTGCAAACGGTAATACAAATCATCCCATTGACCAAACTCCCGGCGGGGCTGAGGGGCCTTTGGCCCTCTCACCGCAGCAATGCGAAGCATGGATTGAGCGCGCTGCCGCACTGTTTCAGAACCACCGCACTAAACCACTAAAAAAACTCAAAATCCCAACATTGAAAAGTTTTACTCGATTTTTTTCAAAAAATCGTGGGGTCCAGGGGCAAAGCCCTGGTCGCCCGTCGCAACGGGCGAAATACCCGCTGGCCGCAGCCAGCAAAGTACCCGCGCCTCGCAAGGCGCGAAACCCCCGCCCGCCGCAGTGGGCGAAAGCTCCTTACCGCACCAATTCCTTGACCACGGCCACCAGAGTTTCCATCTGCTCCTGGGAACCGATGGTGATGCGGACCCAGTCGGTAATGAGGGGGTCGGAGAAGTGACGGACCAGGATGCCACGGTCTTTCAGCTTCCGGTATAGGGTTTCGCCGTCCATGGCGTCGGTCCGGGCCAGGAGGAAATTGGCCTGGGAGTCGGTGCAGGTGAAGCCCAGGGCCGTCAAAGCGTCGCGGGTGTATTGACGGGTTTCCATAATGCGGCGGCAGTTTTCGTCATAGTAGGACTGTTCCCGGAGGGCGGCCACACCGGCCAGTTGGGTCAACCGGTTGAGGTTGTAAGGGTTGGTGGAGTATTTCAGTTTATTCAGGTCGGCAATCAGCCCTTTGGGGCCGATGGCGAAGCCAAGACGGGCGCCCGCCATGGAGCGGGACTTGGAGAAGGTCTGGACCACCAGCAAATTGTCATACTGCCGGGTCAGGGGGACAGCAGATTCTCCGCCGAAATCCACATAGGCCTCATCAATGACCACCACCTGGTCGGGATTGGAACGCACAATGCGTTCAATTTCCGTCAGGGGCAGGGCTACGCCGGTCTGGGCGTTGGGGTTGGCCAGAACCACAGTGCACCCGGCATTGTAGTAGTCGCTGGGGTCAATGGAAAAATCGGGCCGCAGGGCGGGGATCTCATAGGCAACGCCATGGAGGGCGGCGTAAACGGTATAAAATCCATAGGTGATTTCCGGGAATTTCACGCCGCCGTCACAGAAGGCCATAAAAGCAAAGTTTAAAATGTCGTCGGAGCCGTTGGAGAGAAACACATTCTCCGGGCCGACGCCGTATTGGGCGGCCAGGGCGTTGACCAGCAATTTGGCATCCGGGTCGGAATAGAGATTCAGTTGGGAAACCGCTGCCGTGTTGATAGCCTCCAGAACGGCGGGGGAGGGGGGATAGGGGGATTCATTGGTGTTTAATTTAATGTACTGTTTGTCCTGGGGCTGTTCACCGGGGACGTACTCCGTCAGGCCCGCATAGCGGGAGGAAAGGAAGCGGCTCATACCTTAAAATCCCTCCTTGGCAAAGCGAATCTGCACCGAACGGCCATGGGCCCGCAGTCCTTCGCTCTCGGCAAAGGCGGCAATGTCATCAGCCACGGCGGAAAGGGCGTCGGCGGTATAGTAGGTAAAGGAGGACTTTTTGATAAAATCGTCCACGGACAGAGGACTGGAGAACCGGGCGGTACCCATGGTGGGCAGGGTATGATTGGGTCCGGCCCAGTAGTCCCCCAAGGCTTCCGGACAATACTTCCCCAAGAAAATGGAGCCGGCGTTGCGGATTTTGGAAAGGTGGTCAAAGGGATTGTCTACGGCCAGCTCCAGATGTTCCGGGGCGATTTCATTGGCAATGTCAATGGCTTGATCGAGCGTGTCAGCCACAATGATTTTTCCGTTGTTCTCAATGGACGAGCGTGCAATCTCTTCTCTGGGCAGCAGTTTCAGCTGCCGTTCCACCTCCACCGCCACGGCTTCGGCCAGGGGGCGGCTGTCGGTGACCAGCACCGCCGAGGCCAGTTTGTCGTGCTCGGCCTGAGACAACAGATCGGCGGCCAGATGGGCGGCGTTGTTGGTGCCGTCGGCCACCACGAGAATCTCGCTGGGTCCGGCAATCATATCAATGGACACCTGCCCAAAGACCTGCCGCTTTGCTTCGGCCACATAGGCGTTGCCGGGGCCAACGATTTTATCCACCCGTGGCACCGATTCGGTGCCGTAGGCCAATGCCGCCACGGCCTGTGCGCCGCCCAGCTTAAAAATTCGATCCACACCGGCGATTTTTGCCGCCGCCAGAATGGCGGGGTTCAGCTTGCCGCCGTTGGCGGGCGTTACCATAATACACTCCGGCACACCGGCAATTTTGGCGGGGATGGCATTCATCAGCACCGATGAGGGATAGCAGGCGGTCCCGCCGGGGATGTACAAGCCCACCCGCTGCAAGGGTGTGATCTTCTGGCCCAAGACCATGCCGGGCCGGTCGGTGAGGACGAAGTCTGTCCGGACCTGACGGCGGTGAAAGGCTTCGATATTTTTGGCGGACTGCTCCAAAACACTCAGCAGTTTTTTATCCACGTTGCGGATTGCCGCGTCCCATTCCTCGGACGTCACTTCCAGGGCCGTCAGGTCGGCCTGGTCAAAGCGGCGGCAGTAGTCGTAGAGGGCCGCGTCACCCCGGCTCCGCACGTCGGCAAGGATTTCCCGCACCACGGCAGTGACATCCACCTCCGGCTCTACACGGGCAAAGATCTCGTCTCTGGAGACCTGGCCATACTCATAAATGCGCATCATTTCTCGTTTTCCTCCCGCTGGGCCACCCGTTGGGCCACGGCGTCGCCCATGACCCGGATGGCCTCCGTCTGAAACTGGTAGCTGGATTTATTGGCGATAAGCCGGGCGCTGATGGGGACAATGGTTTCCAAGGCGTCCAGATCGTTTTCCCGCAGCGTCGCTCCCGTCTCCACAATGTCCACAATCACATCGGACAGGCCCAGAATGGGGGCCAGCTCAATGGAGCCGTTGAGTTTGATGATATCGATTTCCCGGCTGCGTCCGGCGTAGTAGTCCCGTGCGATATGGGGGAACTTCGTCGCCACCCGCAGGGTCTTCTCCGGGTCGTCCCGGAAGGTTTTGGGACCGGCCACGCACATGCGGCACTTGCCCATGTGCAGGTCCAACAGCTCGTAGACATCGGGCTGGTATTCCAGCAGAATGTCTTTGCCCACCACACCCACGTCGGCGGCGCCCCGCTCTACATAAATGGCCACGTCGCTGGGTTTGACCCAGAAGTACCGGACGCCGGATTCCTCATTCTCAAAAATCAGCCGCCGCCCCGGATCGTGGATGGCGGGGCAGGGGTACCCGGCGGACTCCAGAATGGCCAGGACTTTTTCTCCCAGACGGCCCTTGGGCAGAGCCACATTAATCATCGGTTGCAAGAATCTCCAACCTCCCATTCTTCAATTGCAGCACTTGACCGCAGGCCGTGGCGTCGCCCCGGCCCCGCTGGGCCCGGACGGTTTTGCCGTTGGCACCCAGCAGCTTCACGGCTTGCAGCACTTGTTTGGGGTCCTCGTCCTCATCGTAGAGGAGCAGGGCGTCCACATCCCGGAGCGGGGCGTTCCCCAGCCGCTCCAACTGGTCCAGATAGACGGCAAAGCCGATGGCCCCGCTGTGTTTGCCCAGCCGCTCCATCAGTTTATCGTACCGGCCGCCGGACAGGACACGGGCCGGGACCCCGTCCACATAGCCCTGGAACACCACGCCGCTGTAGTAGTCCAAATCGCCGGTGAGGGAGAAGTCCAGAACCACCCGGTCTGCAACGCCCCAGTCGGCCAGCAACGCCGCCATGGATTCCAGCTCCGCCACATAGGCTTCCACACCGGGGAAGGCTTGGAGCCGGGGCAGCACCGCAGTAAATTGACCGTGAAGCTCCGTTAATTCCAGAAGGCGGCGGATGCCTTCGTCCTCCATACCGCCGCCGGCACAGACGGTTTCCAGCTCATGGCGGCTTTTGCGGGCCATGCAGCGGAGAATGGCGGCGCGGGTGGCTTCGTCCGCTGCCAGACCGTCCAGCACCGTTTCCAGCAGTCCCAGATGGGTCAGATTCAGGACACACCGGTCGGAAATGGCCTCCAGACTGCGAACCGCCAGCATCAGGACTTCACAGACCGTATAGAGGTCCAGGTCTCCCAAACACTCCAGACCGTCCTGGGGAATTTCCCGGAATGTCCCGCTGCCGCCGGGGCGGTAGACGGTTTCATGGTAGCAGAGCTTTTGCAGTCCAGGCTCTCCGTCCTTGGCATTTTTAATGATGGATAGTGTCACGTCGGGTTTCAGGGCCATAAGCCGTCCATCGGTATCAGTAAACGTCAGCACCGAGTCGCTGACGAGAAAACGCTTGTTGCGGGCGTACAGATCGTACTCTTCAAACTTGCTGACCTTGTACTGCCGGTAGCCGTGGCGGCCGTAAAGGCTGCGCAGCCGCAGGCTGGTCCGCTCTTCGGGCCGCAGGGCCGATTCCAGGGATTCCATGGGGATTCCTCCTTGCACAGTGGTGGGGGATACTCTTGTAACCATATCATACCACATCGGTCAAACTTAGTCAATTAGCGATTTACTGAAATAGAATAAATCACACAGACGGTTTACAAGACCCCGGTTGTGTGGTACCATGGGGTATCACCTTGAAAAAAGGAGTCGAATTCATGCTGAGAATCGAGCATTTGACCAAGCGATACGGTGACAAAACGGCTGTGAATGACGTGAGTCTGCACATTCGCCGGGGGGAAATCTACGGCTTTATCGGCCACAACGGCGCCGGAAAGACCACCACCATCAAGGCTTGCTGCGGCATTCTGCGGTTTGACAGCGGTGAAATCTATGTGGACGGCATCTCAGTCCGGGAAAACCCCCTGGGCTGCAAACGGAAAATCGCCTATATTCCCGACAATCCCGATTTGTATGACTATATGAGCGGCATCCAGTTTCTCAATTTTATTGCCGACATTTTCGCCGTGCCCCAGAAGGAGCGCCAGGAGCGCATTCACCAGTACGCCGAGCTGTTTGCCCTGACCAGTGATTTGGCCCAGCCCATCAGCGCCTATTCCCACGGCATGAAGCAGAAGCTTGCCATTATCTCGGCGCTGATTCACGAACCGCAGCTGGTGATTCTCGATGAGCCCTTTGTGGGTCTGGACCCCAGGGCCACCCACCAGGTCAAAGAGCTGATGCATGATATTTGCAACCGTGGCGGCGCAATTTTCTTTTCCACCCATGTGCTGGACGTGGCTGAAAAGCTCTGTGACAAGGTGGCCATCATCCACAAGGGCAAGCTCCTGCGCTCCGGCACCATGGAGGAGGTCAAGGGAGACGAATCCCTGGAGACGGTGTTCCTGGAACTGGAGGAGGAGAGCCATGGTTAAAGCGCTGCTCCGCGCCCGGTTTTTGCAGCTGTTTCATGCTTTGCTCCGCAGCGGCCGCAAGGGCAAACAGCGCACCGGCGGCGGTCTCGTTCTGTATGCCATCCTAATGCTCTATGTGCTGGGCATTTTCTGCTGGCTCTTCGGCCATATGGCCAACACCCTCTGCATCCCGCTGTACCAGTTGGAGCTGGATTGGTTCTATTTTGCCATCATGGCTTTGACGGCCTTGATGCTGGGTGTGGTGGGCAGTATCTTTTCCACCAAGAGCCAGTTATTTGAAGCCAAGGACAATGAAATGCTCCTGGCCATGCCCATTCCGCCCAAGTGGATTCTGCTGAGCCGCATGGTGGTGCTGTACGTTCAGGCATTGGTGATGATTCTGGTTGCCATGGTCCCCACTGCGGTGGTGTGGCAAGTCCAAATCGGTATGACGGCGGCGGGATGGCTGTTTTTCGCCCTCTCCATGGTGCTGCTGCCCCTGGTGTCTCTGGTGCTGTCCTGTCTGCTGGGCTGGGCCGTGGCGATGCTTACGGCCCGGATGGCAAAGAAAAACATTGCCACGGTGGTGCTGTCCCTGGTCTTTATGGCGGCCTATTTCTATGGCTACACCCAGATCAACACCCTGCTCCAAATGCTCATTGCCAACAGTGAAGCGGTGGCCCAAACGGTACAGAAAGCCCTGTACCCCTTCTATCAGTTTGGATTGGGCTGCCTGGGCAATCCGGCGGGCTTCCTGCTGTTTGCCCTCTGCGCCCTGGCGGCCTTCGGCATCGTCTACGGACTGCTGAGCCACAGTTTCACCGCCATTGTCACCACCAACCGGGGCGGCAAAAAAATCCGCTATCGGGAGCGGGCTCTAAAGGTGTCCTCCGTGGACCGGGCGCTGCTCCGCCGGGAGCTGGTGCGACTGTGGAGCATTCCCAGCTATCTGCTCAACGGCTGCATGGGGTCTTTGATGATTGTCATCGGTACTGTATACCTCATGATAAAAGGGGAAACCGTCTCGCTGCTGGCGGACGCCATGCCGGAGCTGCGGATTGTGGGGGTGGCTTTGGGCTGTTTGCTGCTTCTGTTCCTGGTGGGACTGAACTATCTGACCTGTTCCTCCGTGTCTCTGGACGGCAAAACGCTGTGGCTGGCCCAGTCGCTGCCGGTGACGCCCTGGCAGATTTTGCGGGCCAAGCTGCGAATGAGCTATCTGATCACCATGCCCCCCACGGTGCTGGCCTGTGTGGTGATCACCTGTGTGATTCGTCCCGGCGTGGTGGGGACGGTGCTGCTCTTTGGCATCTCTCTGCTCTATTGTGTATTCCACGGAATGGCGGGACTGGTTTTAAATGTGAAAATGCCCCGGCTGGACTGGGAGAGCGAAGCCTACGCCATCAAGAACAGCGGCAGCGTCATGGCCGCCGGACTGGGGGAGATGGGCCTGCTCCTGGGATTGGGTCTGCTGGTGTTCGCCCTGCGGGATGTGGCGTCCCTGAAGGTGCTGCTGGCCTGCTGTCTGGTGCTGCTGGCGGCGGCCACCTGGTTTTTGTATCGTTGGCTCCGCACCCAGGGAGCCGAGCGGTTTTCCACGCTGTCATAGGAGGGATTGCAATGATCCGAACCAACTATCACAGTCATACCACCTGCTGCGACGGCAGAAATACCGCCGAAGAAATGGCGGCGGCGGCCTGGAAGGCGGGACTGCTGGCCTATGGTTTTTCCGGCCACTGTTACGCGCAGCACAATCTGGATTTCTGCATGACACCGGAGAGCACCCGGCAGTATGTGGCCGACGTTCATGCCCTGCGGGAGCAATACCGGGGCCGCATGGAGATTTATCTGGGCGTGGAGGCGGAGCTTCACGGAGAAGCGCCAACCTGTGACCGGGACTACACCATCGGCTCAGCCCATGAGGTCCCCGTGGACGGGGGCTATCTCAGTGTGGACCACACGGAGGAGATTCTCCGGCGCGGCGTGGCGGAGCACTTCGGCGGCGACTGGTACGCCATGACCCGCCGATACTTTACCGAAATGGCCCGGATTCTGGAGGTGACCGGCTGCGACTTCATCGGTCACTATGATTTGCCCACCAAATTCAATGAGGGGAGCCGGTGCTTTGACGAAAGCGACCGCCGGTATCGGGACACGGCCCTGGAGGTTCTGGAGCACCTGTGCCATCAGGGCGGCGTGTTTGAGATTAACACCGGGGCCATGAGCCGGGGATACCGGACCGCGCCCTATCCGTCGGAACCGCTGCTGCGGGCCATTCGGGCGTTTGGCGGCGCCATTGTGATTTCCAGCGACGCCCACAGTGCCGACGCCATCACGGCCTATTTTGACCAGGCGGCCCAGCTGGCCCTCCACTGTGGATTCCGGACCCACCGGGTGCTGCTGGATGGCCGGTGGCAGGAGGTGGCCATTGAACCATAAGAAACCGGTATCCGGGAGGTGGAAGCCGTGAAAAAGAAAACCGGCAATTTGCTGTTTCTGGCGGCGGTGTTTCTGCTGACCCTCTGGAGCGTCTTCCACGGTCAAAATCTGCGGGAAGTGCTCCAGGATTTGGCCCAGGCCGATTGGCGCTGTGTGGCGGCGGGGGTCCTCTGCGTGGTGGGGTTTATCCTGGGAGAATCCCTGGTCATCGGCTATCTGCTCCGCCAACTGGGCGTGGCGGTCAAACCCAGCCATTGCTGCCTCTATTCCTTTATCGGATTTTTCTACAGCTGTATCACCCCGTCGGCCTCCGGCGGCCAGCCCATGCAGATTGTAGCCATGCGGAAGGACCGCATTCCCGTGGCTGTGTCGGCGGTGGTCCTGGCCATTGTCACCATTACCTATAAATTGGTGCTGGTGATTCTCGGCGGCGCGGTGGTGCTGCTGCGGCCCGCCCGGCTTATGGTCTTTCTGGCGCCGGCGGAACCGATCATTTACCTGGGCATGGTCCTCAATGTGGTGTGTATCACCGTCTTGCTGCTGCTGGTGTTCCATCCCACAGCGGCGGAGCGGCTGGCACAGCGGGCGTTGGCCCTGGTCCACCGTATCCGGCCCTTTCGCTCCCTGGAACAACGGCAGGAACAGCTCCACCAGATGGTGGAACAGTACCGGGGCGCGGCGTCCTTTTACCGGACCCACCGGGGCGTCATCGTCCGGGTGTTTGTCATCACCTTTGTGCAGCGGTGCCTGCTGTTCCTCGTCACCTGGTTTACATACCGGGCCTTCGCCCTGTCCCAGCAGCCCTTGTCGGTGGTGACAACGCTCCAGGCCATGATCTCCGTAGCCGCTGATATGCTGCCTCTGCCCGGCGGCATGGGCGTCAGTGAAAACCTGTTTCTCACCCTGTTTGAACCGGTGTTCGGGCCGGATTTGGTGCTGCCGGCCATGGTTATCAGTCGGGGCATCAGCTATTACACCCAACTGCTCCTCAGCGCGGTTATGACATTGGCCGCCTCGTTCCTGCTGCGGGAGCCCCAAGAGAAAGGAGCGTGATCCATGAAGTTTCTCGGCGTCTATGATTATACGGTCATTCTGACCTATGTGGGACTAATTTCGTCGATGATCGGCATGACCCAGGCCATCCACGGCGATTACAAGGCTGCCGTGTTCTGTCTGGCCTTTTCCGGCGTCTGCGACGCCTTCGACGGCCGCATTGCCCGGACCAAAAAGGACCGGACCCACCGGGAGAAAAACTTCGGCATCCAGTTGGATTCCCTCTGCGATGTGGTGTGCTTTGGACTGTTTCCGGCGTTTATTTGCTATCTGCTGGGCGTCCGCGGCACGCTGGGGTTGATTCTCGTGTGCTTTTACTGTCTCTGCGCCGTCATCCGCCTGTCCTTCTTCAATGTGCTGGAAACGGAGCGGCAGCAGTCCGAGGGCGGCTGTAATAAAACGTATCACGGTCTGCCCGTTACCTCCATGGCGTTTTTGCTGCCCATGACCTTTTGGCTGCAATTTGTCGTGTCACAACTGACGTTCCTCGTGCTGCTCCATGTGCTGCTGGGCGTGGTGGGGCTGCTGTTTATTCTGGATTTTCCGCTGAAAAAGCCGGGTCTGAAAACCATTCTGGCCCTGGTGGCGGTGGTGGCCATCACCGTGGGTATCATCTATGCCCGGACCCGGTTCCGCCTGCCCCATCCCGCCGACGAGTCCAACCCCGTGGTGGAGGAGATCATTGATGAGATCCAGGAGCGCACCTGAACCGTCCCGGAGCTTGCGGTTTCTCTACGGCACCACAGTGGGACGGCTGCTGTTGAAACCTTTGGTGCAGCCGGGCCTGTCCAGGGCCGCCGGATGGCTGTTGTCCCAACGGGTGTCCCGCTGCCTGATTGCCCCCTTTGTCCGGCGCAGCGGCATCGATTTGGGAGACTATCTGCCTGAGGACTACGGCAGCTACAACGAATTTTTCTGCCGCCGCATTCGGCCGGAGCTGCGGCCCCTGAGCAGCGCGGCCCTGGTCAGCCCTTGCGATGGCCGGGCCTCGGCCTATCCCATCACCGATGACCTCCGGTTGACGGTGAAGCATACCATCTATTCCGTTTCGTCGCTGCTCCAAAATGAAGCATTGGCCCGGCAGTTTGCGGGCGGTACGGCGCTGATTCTGCGGTTGGCCGTGGACGATTACCACCGCTATTGCTTTCCGCTGGACGGTACGGTGAGGGAGACGGGGACCATTCCAGGCCGCTTCCATACGGTCCAGCCCATTGGCAATGACCAGTATCTCATTTATAAGGAGAATGCCCGCCAGTATACAGTGCTCCACAGTGACAAGCTGGGAGCTGTGGCGATGGTGGAGGTGGGGGCGCTGCTGGTGGGTCGAATCGTCAACCATCCGCTCACAGGAACCGTGTGCCGGGGCCAGGAAAAGGGCTATTTCCAGTTTGGCGGCTCCACCATTGTACTGCTGCTCCAGAAACACGTCTCCTTGCCCCAGGAGTTTTTCCGCAATACGGCCCAAGGCTGGGAAACCCGGATTTACTGGGGAGAAAGCCTGCTGGACTAAACAAACTCCCATAAAAAAACCGCTGTCTGTCAAGGACAGCGGTTTTTTCGCCCCTATGCAGCCATCGCCCAGCAGGTGGACCGGATGGCAAGCGGGAAGGGCATCCCAGTGGAACGGCGGGGAGATGCACCGGCGTCCGCTCCGGGGGCATCGGCTTTACGGGCTGCCCCGGCCTTTGACGGTGGTATAAACGGCTGCGCAACGAAAACTCACCCTTGACAAAGAAGAACAGCTGTGGTATTCTACGGTTAGAAACAACTAACCTCCAGATTGGAGGAATTTTTAAAGGGTTGTAGTTAGGATAAACTAACTACGAAAGGAGGCATCTATGTCGGAACAACTGCTGGTGCAGCACTGTTCGCCAACGCTGGCGGGATTGAAAACAGGCAGTCTCTTCACCTGTGCCTGCGGCGACGGTGAGGCGATGGGGGAGACGGTGGCCCGATGGAACCGGCGGCTGGCGGGGAAGGGGCTGCGGTTGACGCTGCTGCGCCGTCGAAACGGCCGGGCGCTCCTGTACCTGTTTCGGCCCGAGCGGCTCCGGCGGGACCTATGCCGGGATGCGGCGGCGGCGCTGCTGCGGCCCCGTGGGTATAACAGCGATTGTGCCGAAGCATGCCTGGCTCATCTCCGGCGGCGGCTGGAGGGCAGCGAGGAATTCCCCCATGAAATCGGGTTGTTTCTGGGATATCCGCCGGAGGACGTCCGGGGATTTCTCGACGGCCGTACTGATTGCACCTGTGTGGGCTGCTGGAAGGTCTACGGCGATGCCCGTGCGGCGGAGAAGCTGTTCGACCGCTACCGGAAGTGTACCCAGGTGTATTGCCGCCAATTGGCCGGCGGTAAACCCATTGAACGTCTGGCTGTGGCCGGATAAGATAGATGACAGAAAGGTTGGATTTTAAATGCGTAAGGTTGCAGTGGTTTTTTGGAGTGGAACGGGCAATACGGAAGCCATGGCGGCGGCGGTGGCCCAGGGCGTCCGGGATGGCGGCGGTGAGGTGATGGTAAAGACCGCGGCGGAGTTTACGGAGGCCGAGCTGGACCAGTTCGACGCGGTGGCCTTCGGCTGCCCGTCCATGGGCGCCGAGGAATTGGAGGAGACGGAGTTCGAGCCCTTGTTTGAACGCTGCCGCGGGGGCATCCGCGGCAAGCGTCTGGGGCTGTTCGGCTCCTACGGCTGGGGCGACGGCGAGTGGATGCGCAATTGGGAGGAACAGGTCCGTGCCGACGGCGCCGATTTGGTGTCCAACGGTGTCATCTGCAACGAAGCCCCCGACGAGGAGGCCGTGGCCGCCTGCCAATCCCTGGGCCGGACATTGGCATCGTAATATCATCCCAACAGCAAACCGAACCGGGCATACCGCAGATTCCGCGGTATGCCTGGTTTTTTGCCCCATGCTGTGCACACAGCATAGACATGGACATGCAAAAAGGAATGGAAAGAATGGGAAACACCCATGGCATTTTCGGTAAAAGTGCATAGAAGTCCGCTTTTTGAGTATAATTGCTTGACGAATCCCTGAAAAAAACGTATGATGGTAAAAAAGATTGCATAAAACTTCCAAGGGCGTCGGGAGGTGGACACAGTGACGGAGAAAGCTATGAAGCACAAGCTCCACAAACTGACCCTGGGTGTTATAATTGT
>DVJJ01000067.1 GCA_018716875.1 Candidatus Avoscillospira avistercoris | reverse complement strand
CATTATTCCGGCCAGGATATGTGAGACTGTGCGACGGTTTTCCGTGTTACAGTCACATTGAAAAATAACCATCAACGGGGGGACTGTGCCTTGCAGTGCCCCCGTTGCGCTTTTTACAGGAAAAATCCAATGAGGTGCAACCGCCGAACCATTTTTGGTGTCTATATCCATAGAGGCTTTTGAACTGATATAGAAAGAAGGGTGCTGTATAATAAAAGAACTGATCGTTTCTGCCCTGACTGCCGCCGCCATGGTGCTCCCCGCTGATCTGACGGTGGAATTGGATGCGGCCGACTGGCTGGCCCTGCATCCCGGCGAAACGGCCTATGCCGTCACATTGCAGCCGGGGGAACAGACGGCCCTGGTCAACAACTGTCCCGTGGAGCTGCGGGGAACGCCCTTTGTGGAGAAGGACGTCTTCTATTATCCCTTGGAAGATATCGTGGAGCTGTTTGGCGATACGTTCCGTCTGGACGGCGACCAGGTCACCGTGGACACCGGGGAGGATGGATCCTTCTCTTTCCAGATTGGGTCCACCGCTGTGACGGCGGAAGACGGAACGATCTATGCAAACGACGGGCAGCAGGAGTATTACCCGCTGGGTGTTTCGCCTTACCGGCAGGAGCCCTGCCGCCCGGCCATACTGCGGGACGGCATCGTGTACGTTCCGCAGGGCTTCCAGCTCTCCCAGGGAAACATGCCCCGTTACATGTGGGGCAAAGACTATCCTTGGACCAGTACGGTGATCTTCAGCCATGGAGAAAGCGGACAGGAGTGGAACAGCTACAAAATCATGACGCCCTTTGACGATTTGCCGGCCCACCAGCGGGCCGGGCTGCAATGCCTGGGGGCCAAGGGCGAAGTCCGGGATTATTATGACGAGGTGGAGTACCGGGGCGACGGCTATTCAGTCTTTGTGCTGCAGAGGAAGCCGGGTACCGATAATATGGATCAGCTGGACGGCCTGATCTCGGCCATCATCGTGGACGATGCCCGGTATGCCACACCCCGGGGCCTGCGGTGCGGCATGACAAAAGAGCGGGCCTGGGCACTGTACGGCTGGGACCTGGCCATGGAGCTGGGCTGTGAGGTGGAGAACGGCGTCATCACCCGCTGGGGCTACCGCTCACCTTATTATTCCGCCTGCGGCCTGCCCACCTGCTTTGATCTGGTCTACGAGGGCTGAAAAAATTTGCCGGCGGCAGCAACCATTTGCCTTCTTTTGGTGTCTATATCAGGAAAGGGGAAATCGTGGCCCCAGGACACAAGCGAAGGAGATGAAACCATGGATCAGAAACCATTTGCCTGTCTGGTGGAGCGCAGTCAATCCGGCGACCGGTCGGCCCAGGAGGATTTGATTGCCGCCGTACAGAATTTCGTCTATTTCCACTGCTGCCGCCTGCTGGAGCACCGGGAAAACGCCTTGGATGTGACCCAGGAGGTGCTCATTGCCATGGTGCGGGGCCTGCCGGGTCTGAAAGAACCGGCGGCTTTCCGGGCATGGCTGCTGAAAATCATCTGTAACCGCTGCCGCAATTATCAGACCCGGGGACCAAAGGAGTGCCAGATCCCCGAGACGCCGGAGGGCGAAAGTCTTCTGGAAACCTGGGCCGATGACGATGCCCATACCATCCCGGACCGGGCATTGGATCATGCGGAGACGGTGCGCATCCTGCGGGAGCTGGTGGACGGCCTGACGCCGGAACAGCGGGCCTGCGTGCTGCTGTACTATTATGATGAACTGAAAATTCCGGAAATCGCTGCCAGTTTGTCCCTACCGGAAACGACCGTGAAAAGTCGCCTGTACCACGCCCGTAAAGCCCTCAGGGAGGGCGTGGAAGCGTATGAGCGCCGCAGCGGCAAGCTTTGCGCCCTGTCTCTGGCGCCCATGCTGATCTATTTCTTCCACAGCGAGGCCCAGGCGGGGGCTTTGCCGGCGTCCAGCAGTACGACCATGACTGCTACAGCTCTGTCGGCCGTGGAGAGCGGTGCGGGGACTGCCGCCACGGCAGCCGCGGCCACCGCCGCGGGCACGGCGGTGAAGATTGTCGCCGGTGTGGCGGCGGTGGGGATGGTTCTGGGCGGCCTGTGGATGCTGCAAGACTTTCGCAAAACGAAACCGCCGGAACTGCCGCAGCCCGCTGAAATTGGAGAGGTGCAGCTATTGGAAGCGCTGCGCACTGTGACACAGGAGCCGTCGGATGACCTGATGACACAGTTCTATTCCTATTATAATACGCTGGGACACTCCTATGAGCTGGCTATGATGCCGGATTTCGACAAGACCCATGCGCCGGATTGGGATGCATTGACGCTGTATGGCTATTTGAACGCAGAGCGTGCGGAAGATCTTACCGTAACACGGGAAGAATTGGCAGATACGCTGGGCCGCTTCCTGCCGTTGGTGACCTATGCGGACCGGAGTTCTGCCTATCTCACCTATGAAGACGGCATCTATACGCCGGTGCCCGGCGACACCATGTGGCCGGGATATTTCCGGCTGACGGATTGGTCGGTGGATGCGTCCGGACTGTTTACCGTGCAGTTTGATATGCTGACCTTTGATGAGTTGGAAGGCGATGACTATGAAACGCTGCGGCCCAACATGAAATACCTGTGGGATACATCGGGTGCAGCGCACGATGCGAACATGTTCGGCAAGGTACTGGAGGATACAATCTTGCAGGTCTTTCAACAGCCGGATTACAGGGAGCATCTGGCCATGACACAGACGTTGGAGGTGCAGTTCCGCCTCAGTAATGATCCGGCGTACCCGCTGCAATATTACGCCCGCAGCCGTACAGTCTGTGCCGCAGAAGGAGAGGCGGTACCGCCATGGTAAAAAACAGGGAACCGATGGGGCAACCGATGTGTCTCCATAGACAGAGGGACTTCCCAAAGAGGCCCAATGTCTATCCAAGGAGGAGAGGACCATGGAGGAAAAACGGCTGGATATACTGGTGGAGCGGAGCCAATCAGGCGACCGGGCAGCCCAGGAGGAACTGATTGCCTTTGTGCAGAGCTTCGTCTATCATCACTGCTGCAAACTGCTTGATGACCGGGAAAGCGCCCTGGACGTGACCCAGGAGGTGCTGCTGGCCATGGTGCGGGGCCTGCCGGGTTTGAAAGAACCGGCGGCATTCCGTGCGTGGCTGCTGAAAATCATCTGCAACCGGTGCCGCAATTATCAGACACGGGGACCAAAGGAGTGCCAACTGCCGGAATCGCCCAATGGCGGCACCCTGTTGGACACTTGGGCAGAGGAATCGGCGGCGTGTCTGCCGGAGCGGGCGCTGGAGGAATCGGAGACGGCGCGGCTTGTCCGGCAGCTGGTAGACCAGCTGCCGATGGACCAGCGGGCGTGTATTCTGCTGTTCTATTACGATGAGCTGACCGTCCGGGAAATCGCTGCGGCGCTGTCGGTGCCCATGGCCACAGTCAAGACGCGGCTGCACAGGGCGCGGAAGACGCTGCGGGTGGGATTGCGCCGCCATGGAGTCTCCGCTCTGGCGCTTACGGCGCTGCTTTCCAGCGTCTTGCGGGCTGAACCGTCGGCCAGGGCACTTCCGGTACTGTCAGCGTCGGCCAAGGGGGCAGTCGCCGGGGCAGCGGTGAAATGCGCTGCCGGTATCGTTGCTGTGGGTCTGATTGTGGGCAGTTTTCTGAGTCTGCGGAAACTGAATCAAACAGAGCCGCCGGATTTGAAGAACATTCTGGCCGACCATACCGAGCAGCCGGAAATGCTGACAGACTATCTGCGGGATACCGTGCTGCAACCGGCGGAGTGGGCCGTTCCCGATAATGGATTCACCTTTGATACGCCGGAAGACCTGTCCTCGGAGGCATTGTTTCGCCTGTATCTCCAGTGGGAGGACCCGGAGACGCTGGAAAGCTACTGGCGAGAGGACTACGGCAGCTATTGGCTGACCGACGAAATCATTCGTCCCGTGCTGGATGAACATTTTCGCTCCTATACCTTCGATCTGACCCAGTGCATGTATTATGATCTCTACAGCGAAGCGGTGCGTCTGGCCTGGCTGCCGGAGCAGACCGGCACGGCGGACATGGTCCTCACCGACTGCCAGAGCAGCGGCAGCACCGTCACCGTGACTGCGGAGTTCCGCGGCAGATACAGCTGGGCCCAGCAGCCCGAAACGGTGCTGTATCAGCGCAAAGTCTATGAAGTGGCCCTGGAGCCAGGCGGTTATTACTATCTCTCCGCCAAAGAAGTGCCCCTGGACCCGGCGGAGGTCACCACGCCCCAGCTGGGCAGCGGCGCCGACGCCCCGGTGTTCACCCTGGCGGATGTGACCTTCGAAGACGTACCGTTCTCGTCCTGGCCGGAGACAACGCCGGAGGAGCTGGACCAGCGGTTCGGCCCGGTGGAGGATGTGGAAACGGTTGTTGTCCATGAGTTCGACGGCTCCTGCTGGGAAACCCGTGTCTATGACGGCATCTCCATCACCTGCAACCGGGAGGCGGACGGCACCGGCTATACCATAGGGGAGATCACCTATGAGCGGACGGACCTGCCCTATGTCCGGGATATCCGGGTGGGGGACAGCCTGGAAACGCTCCTGTCCACCTACCGCAACGAGGCATGGCTTTATGTGCCCGATGAGATCGAGGGATACTATTGCGTGTCCCTCTATGGCACCCCCATCCATATGGGTACCTTTGCCCTGCTGGAATACCGGGACGGCCGTCCCTATGACGTCATGTACCAGGAGGGCGGCGCCGGCGTCCGCTTCTATCTGGACGATAATTGCACCATTTCCAGCATCGAACTGTTCGGCGGACTGTTTGGCTGAACAGAGGAAAGGAGCGACAAGTATGGTAAAACAACTGATTTCTGTAGGGCTGTTGGTTGGTACCCTGGTGACAGCGCAGATGCCATCTGCCCGATTGGATGTGGAGGGCTGGCGGGCACTGCACCCCGAGGATACCATCTGCGGCATTACCCTGTGGCCGGACCGGGCGGAGGTGTTGGTCAACAATGTTTTGGTGAAGCTGGACCACGCGCCGTTTGTGGAAAACGACCTGCTCTATGTCCCGTTGGAGGATTTGGCGGCGCTGTTGGGCGACACGGTGCAGGTGGCGGGCAATACCATCATACTCCAGACAGAGGATGGCCCCTACATTTTATATGCCGGGGAAACGCGGGTGACGGCTCCCGATGGGAAAGACTATGTGATTGACCACGAGCTGCGGCAGTTTTCTATCAAGCGTGGAAGCTGCCCGGTCACTGCGGCCACGACGCCCCTGCTGCGGGACGGCACAGCCTATGCGCCAACGGACTATGTGCTGCGGCAGCAAGCGTCGCCGGAGTATCTCAGCGGCTACGCATTCTATCCCGAGGATGGCTTTGCGGTGCTGGATTTACCGAACCTAAAAGAGCAAATGTGCGATGGTTTTGCTGCCATGACGAATTTTGATGAACTGCCGGCAGAGCAGCGGGCCAAGGTCCACGAGGTGGGCAGCCTGGGTATTACACGGGACTATTACGATGAGGTGGAATACCGGGGCGATGGCTATGCAATCCATGTGGCCCGGCTTCGTTCGGGAGAGGAGGACGGCTGGGGTCTGGACGGCATCATCGTGGCCATCGTGATCGATGGGCCCCAGTGTGCCACGGCACGGGGTCTGCGGGTTGGCGACACGCCTCAGCGGGCCTGGGAATTGTACGGCTATATGAGCCACTTCGGCTACGAAGTGGAGCACGGCCATATCACCCGTATCGCGTTCAACAGTTACTATACGCAGCACAGCATTCCAAGTTTTTGGGTTTAAGGGCTATTGGGCATCCTGTTTTCATGGAAAAGACCGGCAACCCCTATTGACGCACCGGCAAAACTGCGATATGATGAACAAGTTAGCCGCACGGCAGCGGCAGACAAATTGAGAGAAAAGAAAAGAGCGATACAAGTGAAAAATTCCTATGTTTCCGATCTGCGGCAGGAGTTTCGCGGCTATAACGGCGCGAAATTCGCCAAGGACCTGATGGCCGGCGTGACGGTGGCGGCGGTGGCCCTGCCGCTGGCCCTGGCCTTCGGTGTCAGCAGCGGCGCCACGGCGGCGTCGGGCCTGCTGACCGCCGTCATCTGCGGCTTTGTCATCAGCCTGTTGGGCGGCGCCTACTATCAGATTTCCGGCCCCACCGGCGCCATGGCGGCGGTGCTGCTGGGCAGCGCGATTATTGTGTTTATGATCGTCTATCCCAAGAAGTGGAATGCGGTGGTACCGGCTTCGCTGGTTTCCATCATTCTGGCTACGGCGGCTTCGCTGATTATCCCCATGGATATCCAGCGGGTGGGGGAGATTCCCTCCAGCCTGCTGCTGCCTGAGCGCTTCACTCTGGAAGGGCTGGATCTGGCTACGGTGCGCGGTCTGCTGGCTCCCGCTGTCAGTATTGCGGCCCTGGGTATGATTGAAAGCCTTTTGTGCGGCGCCAGCGCCGCCCGTATGACCGGTGTGCGTCTCAACAGTGACCGGGAACTGATTGCCCAGGGCGTGGGAAACATTCTCTCGCCCCTGTTCGGCGGCAATTGCCCGTACCAGTGTGGCCATCAAATCCGGCGCACAGACCCGGCTTACGGGTATGATTCATGCGTTGGTGCTGCTGGTGTCCCTGCTGGTGCTGGGACCGGTTATGGCACAGATTCCACTCAGCGCCTTGGCCGGCGTCCTGCTGGTGACGGCCTGGCGCATGAACGAATGGCATACCATCCGGTACATCTTCTCCCATAAGTTTAAGGGGGCCATGGTGAAATTCCTGGCCACCATGATTGCCACCATTGTGTTCGACCTGACCATTGCCATTCTGATTGGCGTGGTAGCGGCGCTGGTTCTGCTGGCCGTCCGCCAGTCCCACCTGGAAATCCACTTTGACGATGTGAAGCCCCAGCGGCTCCAGCATCCCGAGGACCCGGTGGCCGATCGCTTTCATAATGCTGAGGTGGTCTATCTGACGGGGGCGGTGCTGTTTGCCAACTGCGATCAGATTACCGACCTGGCCGGACGGTTCCAGGGCCGCAGCGCTGTTCTCTTCCCCATGCGCGGCGTGTCCTATATGGACGTGTCCGGTGCCCAGGCGTTTCTGGAACTGCTGCGGCAGCTGAAAACCCAGGAATTGCCGGTCTATATCTGCGGCCTGTCCGACAGTGTCCGGCTGATGATGGAGCGCAGCGGTATTGTGGAGCTGCTGGGCGAGGAGCAGTTCTATTGGAGCGTGGAGCGGGCGCTGCACGCGTAAAAAACTGGAAGCATTATCTTGCCGTTTCCTGCAAACCCTAAGATTGCAGGAGGTGGTTACCATGCGTCAGGAACGATTGTGGGAACTGTTTTTTGAGACCGGCGCGCCGGAGTATTACGTCATGAGCAAGCATCAGAACGAGAAGAAAGACACGGAGAAAGAGCAACCGAAGCCCTAGGGCAGGGGGGAGAAGATTCCCCCTGCCGGATGGGGACCGTACATAACTGGGAGGAAACCATGTACTGGAAGACCGAGGGCGTCGTTCTGCGGGAGACCGATTATAAAGAGCATGACCGGCTGCTGACGGTGCTGACCCGAGACCATGGACCGGTGACCATGAAAGCCCGTGGCGTTCGGGGCCGCCGCAGCACCCTCAAGGCGGCCTGCCAGCTGTTGGCCTATTCAGAATTTACCGTGTCGGAGCAGCGGGGGTATTTGACCATTACGGAGGCGGTGACCAAGGAGCAATTCCCAGCCTTGCGGCAGGATATTGAACTGCTTTCCCTGGCCAGCTATTTCGCCCAGGTGTCGGAGACCATCGCCCAGGAGGACTGTCCGAACCCGGAACTGTTGTCGCTGCTGCTCAACTGCCTGTATGCCCTGGGCCCTCTCCACAAGCCCCAGCCGGTGGTCAAGGCTGTATTTGAACTGCGGGCCATCTGTCTGGCGGGCTATTTGCCGGAGCTGTCCGGATGCTTTGTCTGCGGCAATCCCATGCCGGACCGGTTTGACCTGGTCCACGGCGTCCTCCAGTGCAGCGGATGCGGACCCGGCCAGGGCACGCTGGTGCCCCTCAGCGCTGCCGCCCGGACGGCCCTCCGCTATATCACTGCCTGCGGCCCCAAACAGATTTTTTCCTTTACCGTGGACGATGTCACGGCGGAGGAGTTATCCCAATTGTCGGAAGCCTACCTGATGACCCAGCTGGAACGGGGCTTCCACACGCTGGACTTTTATAAATCCCTGAAACGATGAGGTTTCCATATTATGAGTGAATTATACGAAAAATCCCTTGCGAAACTGGAACTGGACGGTGTTCTGGAGCTTCTGGCGATCCAGGCCGTCAGCGATGCGGCCAAGGAGGTTTGCCGCAATCTGAAGCCGGAGACCGACGCCGACGAAGTGCGCCGTCTCCAGGAACAGACCACCGCCGCCTGTAAACTGATTTCCCTCAAAGGCTCGCCCAGCTTGGGCGGTATCCGGGACGTGGGCGCCAGCCTGGACCGGGCCCGCCGCGGCGGCAGCCTGACGCCCGGCGAACTGCTGAAAATCGCGTCCAGTCTCCGGGTGGCCCGGACGGTCAAGGCCTACGCCGACACTGACGCTGTTTCTTCCTGCCTGGATGTCTATTTCTGGGAGCTGACGGCCAATAAATACCTGGAAGACCGGATTTCCAACTCCATTCTCTCCGAGGAGGAGATTGCCGACAGCGCCAGCAGTGCGCTGGCCGATATCCGCCGTCATATCCGGGTCCAAAGCAGCAAAATCCGGGAATCCCTGCAAAAAATCATCTCGTCGCCCACCTATTCCAAGGCGCTGCGGGAGAGCATTGTGACCATCCGTTCCGGACGGTTTGTGGTGCCGGTGAAAAGCGAATGCAAAAACGACATTCCCGGCCTGGTCCACGACGTGTCCGCCTCCGGCAGTACCTTTTTTGTGGAGCCCATGCAGGCAGTCAATGCCAATAACGAACTGCGGGAACTGCAAGTCAAGGAGCAGGCGGAGATTGAGCGGATTCTGGCGGAGCTGTCGGCGGAAGCGGCCCTGTATCAGGACCCCATCAACCACAACTATCAAATGCTGGTGACCATCGACAGTATCTTTGCTCGTGCCAAGCTGTCCTATGCCATGCACGCCATGGAGCCGGAAATCCGCACCGATGGGCAGTTGGAGCTGAAAAGCGCCCGCCATCCGCTCATTGATAAAAAAACTGTCGTGCCCATTTCCGTGCGGCTGGGCAGCGACTTTGACACCCTGGTGATTACCGGCCCCAATACCGGCGGTAAAACCGTCACCCTGAAAACCATCGGTTTGCTGACGCTGATGGCCGAGTGCGGTCTCCATATCCCCGCTGAGGATGGCAGCTATATCTCCACCTTTGACATGGTGCTGGCGGACATTGGTGACGAGCAATCCATTGAACAGTCCTTGTCCACCTTCTCCGCCCATATGAAAAACATCGTGGAGATTGTGGCGGTCTGCGACAGCCGCAGTCTGGTGCTCTTTGACGAACTGGGCGCCGGTACGGACCCGGCCGAGGGCGCGGCGCTGGCTATGGCATTGATTGATTTCTGCCGGCGTATGGGCGCCAAGGTGGCGGCTACCACCCACTATGCGGAATTGAAGCTGTATGCCATGCGGACCGAGGGTGTCATCAACGCCTCCTGCGAGTTTGACGTCCAAACGCTGAAACCCACATACCGGCTGCTCATCGGTGTCCCCGGCAAGTCCAATGCCTTCGCCATTTCTCAGCGATTGGGTTTGTCGGAGGAGATCATCAAAAAGGCACGGGACCTGGTCAGTGAAAACGACGTGAACTTTGAAGAGGTCCTCAACCAGCTGGAGACCCAGCGCCAGCAGATGGAGCAGGCCAAGGTGGAAGCCCAGCGGCTGCGCCGGGAGATGGAGGAAGCCAAGGCCCAGTCCGACGCCTATGTGGCGGAAATCAAGCGGGAGCGGGACAAGGCGGTGGAGAAGGCGAGAGCCGAAGCCAAGGCCATCATTGAAGATGCCCGCCGCACGGCCAATGCCACCTATGACGAATTGAAGAAGCTGCGCAAGCAGATGCACGATGCCGCTGATGCCCAGGGCATCAACGAGCGTCAGGCCCAGCTGCGCCGGAGCCTCAACGAAGCCGAAGCCCGGCTGTCGTCTCGGGAGGAACCGAAAAAGCAGCGGCCCAAGGCCAGCCGGGAGATTCAGGTGGGCGATATGGTGGAGCTGCTGAAATTGGGCAGCAAGGCCACGGTGCTGGCCGTCAACAAGGACGGTACCTACCAGCTGCAAGCGGGCATTATGAAGATCAACGCCAAAAAGGATGAGATCTATCTTCTGGAAAACGAGCCCCAGAAGACCACCCAAAAGTTCATCGAAAAAACCCGCCGTCAGCTGCGGAATACCGCCGTTCCCACGGAACTGGACCTGCGGGGCATGGATTCGGTGGAAGCCATTACGGTGCTGGATCAATTTCTCGATCAGGCCATTATGGCCAAGGTGCCGTCGGTGCGGATCATCCACGGCAAGGGCACCGGCGTTCTGCGAAAGGCGGTCCAGACGCGTCTGCGCCAGAACCGGCAGATCAAGGGCTTCCGCCTGGGTGTCTACGGCGAGGGCGAGGACGGCGTCACCATCGTGGAAATTTAATATACTACCAGATAGAGAGAAACGTGCCGCCCGGCCCCGTGGCCGGACGGCACATCGTTTTATAGGAGGAATTTATGCGCGGAAGCACGCATATGACCGCTGGGCTGACGGCAGCCCTTTTGATGCCGAACCTGAACCTTCCGGCCATGGCCGCTTTGACGTTGGGGTCCATTCTGCCGGATATTGATCACCGGGACAGTCTGGTGGGACGGCATGTTCCCATTCTGCCGCGGTTGCTGAAACACCGGGGCGTTACCCATTCGCTGCTGTTTGCGGCCCTTTGCTATGGCCTGTATCCACCGCTTGGAGTGGGCGTTTTGCTGCATCTGCTGTTGGACCTTATGAATCCGGCAGGCGTGCCGCTGCTGTGGCCCTGGAAAAAACGGATTTCCACGCCGGTGGTGACCGTTGTCTCCGGCGGTGTAATGGATGGCGTCCTGCGGACCGGATTGTGGGTGGTTCTGGTGGCAGTGGTGCTCCATCGGTTTTTGGGCTATTCGTTCTGGTAACAGCCCAGCGTCTCCGTCAGCAGGTCTGCCATCTGCTGACGGACCGCCGGAGGATAGAGAATTTCCGCCCGGCTGCCGAAGCTGATAAACCAGCCCAGGAAGGTGGGGGAGACGGAGATCTCCGCCGTGACGGTAAAGTGGTCGGGACCGTCGGGGACGCGGATGGTGTCCTGGCCGAACCGGTCGATGACCACACCGGCCAGGGAGCGGTGAAACCGCATCCGAACTGTGGTCCGTTGGCCGTGGAACATGGAAAAGACGGCTTTGGAATAGGCGCCCAAATCGAGACTGCGGCCCTCATCGGTTATGATTCGGGGGCGGCCGGTGCAGGTCAGTTCTGCCATCTTATCCACCCGGTAATGGGTGATGCCGTGGCGGTCGGAATGGGCAATGAGATAGTAGTTTTCATCGGCCCAGCACAGGGCGTAGGGGCTGGCCTCATAGAGCCGGGGCCGGAAATGCTTTTCTCCGTCCATGCCCCAGTCAAAATAGCGGAATGTGATGGTGCTGTTGCGTCCGATGGCCTCGTGGATGCGGTCTACTGTATAGTAGATGCTCTCGTTCATGGTCTTGATGCGGCCCGACACCACCACCTGCCGCCGCAGCTGCCCGGCTTCGTGGACGCTGACCAGCCGTTCCAGCTTGGCGATCAGCTCCAGGGATTTTTTCTCCGTCAGAAAGCGGGAGGACTGGACCGCGTCCACCAACAGCTTCAATTCCGGCAGTTCAAAGTCCCGGGCGGCCAGATAATACCCGCCGCCCCGGCCCTGACGGTAGAGAATGTCCATACCCTGCTCCCGCAGGGTTTCCAGATCACTATAAATGCTTTTTCGTTCGGCTGCGATGCCCTGCGATTCCAGATGGGAGAGAATGTCCTGCATGGATAGGGGGTGGTCGCAGTCGCTTTTTCGTTCCAGAAGGTCCTTGAGTACCAGAAGCTTTCCCTTTTGCTGTTCCGATTTTGCCATGGTATCACCATTCCTTTGCTGCGATTGTACCATACTTCGATAAAAGTGCAAAGTGTCCACAGAAAAATTGTAGTAAAGCGACGAAGTCTATGGTATAATCAATAAAAACTGTGAGGTGATTTTGTGTTGTATGTAGGATGTCACCTGTCGTCGTCCAAGGGCTTTGCGGCCATGGGAAAAACGGCGCTGTCCATTGACGCCAATACGTATCAGTTTTTTACGAGAAATCCACGGGGCAGCAAGGCCAAGGACTGGGACCCGGCTGATGTGGCCGCCGGCAACGCCCTGCGCCGGGAGCACGGTTTCGGCCCTATCGTGGCCCACGCCCCCTATACCATTAACGCCTGTTCTGGGGAAGAATCGGTGCGGGAGTTTGCCCGGCAGACGTTGGGAGACGATTTGCACCGGCTGGAGGCTGTGGAGGACTGCTACTACAACTTCCATCCCGGCAGCCATGTGGGCCAGGGGGCGGAAACAGGCATCGCACAGATTGCCGATACGCTCAACGCCATCCTGTGGCCGGAGCAGACCACCACGGTGCTGCTGGAGACCATGGCGGGTAAGGGCAGCGAGGTGGGCCGTACCTTTGAAGAGCTGCGGGCCATTATCGACCGGGTGGAACTGAGCGATAAGCTGGGCGTCTGCCTCGATACCTGCCATGTGTCCGACGGCGGGTATGATGTGGTCCACAACCTGGAGGGCGTTCTGGAGGAGTTTGACCGGGTCCTGGGACTGGACCGGCTCAAAGCCCTGCATATCAATGACAGTATGAACCCTCTGGGGGCCCATAAGGACCGCCACGCCTGCCTGGGAGAGGGAACCCTGGGATTGGAGTTTTTTTACGCGGTGGTGGACCATCCCATTTTGCACCGGCTGCCGCTGCTGCTGGAAACCCCCAATGAATTAGAGGGCTACGCCAGGGAGATTGCCCTGCTGCGGGCCCATGACGGGAAAGGAGCATAGCCCATGGAAGAACATCCCAAGCTGTTGTGGCTGCTGCGGGGCATTCTGATCTGTCTGGCGCTGCTGACGGGTCTGCTGCTGCTGGTGAACCTGCCCATGCTTTCCGGGCAGGCATCCAAGTTGACACAGGTGCTTTCGTCGATCCTCTATGGTCTGGTGTACGCCTATCTGCTGAATCCCTTTGTCCGTTGGGTGGACAAGCTGCTGTTGCCCAGGCTGCAAAAGACGAAGCTGCAAGGGGATAAAGCCCGGCGGCTCAGCCGTCTGGTGGGCATTCTCTTTGCCTTCTGCATGGCGGGTTTGTTTATCTATCTGCTGATCAAACTCATTGTGCCCCAGGTGGGCGCCAGCATCATGGGCATCGCCAAACAGCTGCCGGACTACTACGCCAGCATTGAAAAGTTTGTGGGCCGTCTGGTGGAGGACAATCCGCAGATTGTCCAATACGTCAATGTCGCCCTGGAAAACGGGTACGGCCATTTGGAGAGCTTTATCCAGAATGATCTGGTGGGCCGGATGCAGTCGTTGCTGCTGACGCTGACCACATCGGTTTATGGCGTCCTGCGGGAACTGATCAATATGGTCATCGGTATTGTGGTGGCTATCTACGCCCTGTGGGCCAAGGACCGGTTCCTCAGCCAGGCCAAGAAACTCACCGTGGCCCTGTGGTCTCCGGAGCGGGCCGACCGATTGATGGAGCAAGCCCGGAAGGTGGACAAGATCTTCAACGGCTTTATCATCGGCAAAATCATCGACTCGCTGATTATTGGTGTTCTCTGCTATATCGGCGTATCCATTCTGAAACTGCCGTATGCTGTGCTGGTGTCCACCATTGTGGGCGTCACCAATGTGATTCCGTATTTCGGCCCCATCATCGGCGCCATTCCCTGTACGCTGCTGATTCTCCTCAACAGCCCCCTCCAGGGTCTCTATTTCGTCATTTTTGTGCTGGTATTGCAGCAAATTGACGGCAATATCATCGGCCCCAAGATTTTGGGCGACAATGTGGGCATTTCCGGCTTCTGGATTCTGGTGTCTATCACCGTGGGCGGCGGCCTGTTCGGCTTCCTGGGTATGCTCCTGGGCGTGCCGGTGTTTGCCACCCTCTATATGCTCATCAGCGACTTTACGGAACGCGCTCTGCGCAAACAGGGCAAACCCATTCAAACCAAGGCATATTTCTCCATCCGGCAGGTGGCGGACCTGCCCGCCGGGGAGACGGGAAAGGAAGAGACGCATGGGGACTCTGCGGGTTAATCTGAACGAACGCAGCTATGATATTGTCAACGAGGCCGGTGTTCTGCAACATTGTGGCACACATATCGCGCCGCTGCTGCGGGGGAAGCGCTGCTTTGTGGTCAGTGATACCAATGTAGCGCCCCGTTACGGCGATGCGGTGTTGGACAGTCTGGCCGCTGCCGGATTGGAGGCCACATTGCTGACCATCCCCGCCGGAGAGCGCAGCAAGACGCCGGAAATGCTGGCTTGGCTGTGGGAGCAGATGGCCCAGGGCGGCGTTACCCGAACCGACGCTGTCATTGCCCTGGGCGGCGGTGTGGTGGGAGATTTGGCGGGCTTTGCCGCTGCCACCATGCTGCGGGGCGTGGATTATATTCAGATTCCCACGACGCTGCTGGCCCAGGTGGATTCCTCCGTGGGCGGCAAGGTGGCCGTGGATTTGGTGGCCGGTAAAAATCTGGCCGGAGCCTTTTACCAGCCCAGGCTGGTGCTGATGGACCCGGAGACACTGACCACGCTGCCGGACCGGGTCTTTGCCGACGGCATGGCGGAGGTCATCAAATACGGCTGCATTTGGGATGAAGCCCTGTTTGCCAAACTGGAACGCCTGGGCAGCCGTGCCGCTGTGATGGGGGAGATTACCGACATCACCACGGCCTGCTGTGATATTAAACGGCAGGTGGTGGAGCAGGACGAGCTGGACTTGGGCATCCGGATGATTCTCAATTTCGGTCACACCTTGGGCCACGTCTATGAGAAAGCGTACCATTACGAGACCTATACCCACGGTGAAGCCGTGGCCGCCGGTATGGTGGCGGCGGCAAAGCTGGGGCAGAAGTTGGGCCATACGCCTGCGGGAACCGAGGAACGTATTGCGGCTTTGCTGGCAGCATTCGGCCTGCCTACAGCCATTGAAGCTGAGCGGACAGTCTGCGAGACGGTTTTGGGACTGGACAAGAAAAACCAGGGCAAGACCATCCATTTTATTTTCCTGGAACGGCTGGGCAAGGCACTGCCGGTGGCTATGGACCGGGCTGCGCTGCTGGCGCAGCTGTAAGGAGGGTCTATGGACGTTAGACTATTCCCGGCTAAACTCCACGGCGCGGTGACGCCGCCGCCCTCTAAATCTCAGGCCCACCGGCTGCTGCTGGCGGCGGGCTTATCCAGCGGTCAAAGCACCATCCGGGGCATCACCCACTCCCAGGACATGGAGGCCACTATGGCTTGTCTGCGGGCCTTGGGGGCTAACGTAGAGCGCGCCGGCGACGTTGTGACCGTGACGGGCATTTTTGCCCACGGTGTACCGCAGTTTGCACAGCTGCCGGTGCTGGACTGCTGCGAATCCGGGTCCACCTTGCGCTTTTTTATTCCGGTGGCCCTGGCCGTGGCCGGAGGCGGCATTTTTACAGGCCGGGGGCGGCTTCTGGAGCGGCCCCAGCAGCCCTATTTTGATTTGTTCGCGAAAAAAGGCGTATTTTATGAGCGGACACCCGGCAAACTGACGGTGCAGGGCGCCTTGCGGCCGGGCCGGTACGCATTGCCCGGCGACGTTTCCAGCCAGTTTTTTACGGGCTTGCTGTATGCGCTGCCCCTGCTGGATGGTCCGTCCACGCTGGTCAGCACCACGGCGCTGGAATCGGCGGCCTATCTGACCATGACCCTGGAAGCGCTGGCCCAGGCGGGTGTCCCGGTGACAGAGACGGCGACGGGGGAATATCAAATTCCCGGCGGTGGTACCTACCAGCCCATGGATGCGGTGGTGGAAGGGGACTGGTCCCAAGCGGGATTCTTCTATGCCGCCAAGGGCTTAGGAAACAACCTGGAAATCTGTGGTATGAATGACCAGTCGGCCCAGGGTGACCGTGTGATTGCGGCGTTTTATGAGCAACTATGCGACCAGGGTCCCGTGACACTGGATGTGAGTCAGTGCCCCGATCTGGTGCCGCCCTTGGCCCTCCATGCCGCATTGCGGAATGGGGAAACGACGCATATCATCGGCGCGGCCCGGCTCCGTATGAAGGAGAGTGACCGGCTGGCTACGGTGACAGAGACATTGAACCGCCTGGGCGCACAAATCACCGAATATGACGACCGGCTGGAGATTCACGGCGTGGAAACCCTCCACGGCGGTACGGTCAATAGTCACAATGACCACCGGATTGCCATGATGGCGGCCATGGCTGCTACAGTCTGCGACGGTCCGGTATTTCTGGAGGACGCGGGCAGCGTCAAAAAATCCTATCCGGATTTCTGGCAGGTCTATGCGGCCCTGGGCGGCAGGGCAGAGGAGGTATAAAAGCCCATGCGTTATACGATTTTTGGAGAATCCCACGGCCCGGCCATCGGCGTGGTGCTAGAAAACGTCCCCTCGGGACTGGTGCTGGATATGGAGGCCGTGGCACGGGAAATGGACCGCCGGGCTCCCGGTAAAAATCTGCTGTCCACGGCCCGGCGGGAGGCCGATGCCGTGAAAATCCTGTCCGGCCTGTTTGAGGGCCGTACCTGCGGTACGCCTCTCTGCGGCGTCATTGAAAATACCGACACCCGGTCCCGGGATTATCAGAATGATCTGCCCCGACCGGGCCATGCCGATTATGCGGCCCATATCCGATATAACGGCTGCAACGACTACCGGGGCGGCGGCCACTTTTCGGGCCGCCTGACGGCTCCCCTGGTCTTTGCAGGGGCGGTGGCCAAACAGATTTTGGCCCAACGGGGTATTTATGTAGGCGCCCATATCCGGCAGATTGGTCCGGTGGAGGACGAGCGCTTTGACCCGGTACATACGGACCCGGCGCTGTTCCGCACGCTGGCCGATAAATCCTTTCCCACCCTGTCCGATTTGGCAGGGGAGCGGATGCGGAAAGAAATTTATGATGCACGGGAGCGTATGGACTCCGTCGGCGGGGCCATCGAGTGCGCTATAGTGGGCATGCCCGCCGGATTGGGCAGCCCCGATTTCGGATGCAATGTGGAGGGCATTCTGTCCCAGCATCTCTTTGCCGTTCCGGCGGTGAAAGCTGTGGAGTTTGGCGCGGGCTTCGGCTTTGCCGCCATGTACGGCTCCCAGGCCAACGACCCGCTGACCATGGTTGAGGACCGGGTGGAGACCACCACCAACCACACCGGCGGCATCAACGGCGGCATCACCAACGGCATGCCCATCGTCTTTTCCGTGGCCCTGCGGCCTACGGCATCGATTTCCCAGCCCCAACAGACTATTTCTCTGTCCCGGCGGGAGAACGCGGAGCTGGTGGTCCATGGCCGCCACGACCCCTGTGTGGTCCATCGGGCTGTGCCGGTCATCGAGGCGGCGGCGGCTCTGGCCATGACAGAATTGTTTTGAGAGGGGAAGACCATGCGAGACTTACAACAGTGCAGGGCAGAGATTGACCGGCTGGACCGGCAGATTGTGGCCCTGTTTGAAGAACGGATGGCCGTCTGCCGGGAGGTGGGAGCCTATAAGGTGGCCCATCATCTGCCGGTGCTGGATGAGGAGCGGGAACGGCAGGTGCTCCAGGCCAAGGCGGAACTGCTGCAAGACGCTGGTCTCCGGCCCCAGGTTATCGCGCTGTTTGAAACCATAATGGCAGGCAGCCGGTCCTTACAGCGCCGGATGGTCACCGAGACGGACCCGGCCAAGGCTGGGGATTTGGAAGCCTATCAGGCCATGCGCCATTGGAGCGGCCAACCCCTGACGGAGCAGCGGGTCCTGTACCAGGGCCAGCCCGGCGCCTACTGCGAGGAGGCCGCCATGGGCTTTTTCGGCGACGACTGCCAGCGGATGAACCTCAAGACCTGGGACGGCGTGTTCCGGGGCGTCAAGGAGGGCTTTGGAGACTTTGGCGTGGTGCCCATTGAGAACAGTTCCACCGGCTCCATTAACGACGTTTTCGATTTGCTGGGCCAGTTCGGCTGCTATATTGTGGGCGAGCAGATTGTTCCGGTGCGTCATTGCCTGGTGGCATTGCCCGACGCGTCCATGGATACCATCACCGATGTGTATTCCCATGCCCAGGGCTTTGCCCAGTGCCGCCCGTTCCTGGGGGAACACCCCAAGTGGGAGCACCATGAAATGGTCAACACCGCCGTGGCCGCCAAGTTTGTGGCGGAGTCCGGCGACAGTACCAAAGCTGCCATTGCCAGTCGCCGGGCGGCGGAGCTGTACGGCTTGCAGATTTTGCAGTCCGCCATCAATGAGAATGTGCGGAACTATACCCGCTTTCTCATTGTGGCCGCCGAGCCTCGGTTCCCGGAGGACGCCAATAAAATCAGCGTTCGGTTTATCATTCCCCACCGGGAGGGCAGCCTGTGCCGGATTCTCCAGATTTTTGCCCAGGCGGGTTTAAACCTGGAAAAGCTGGAATCCCGTCCGGTGCCGGAATCCCGTTGGGAGTATAGCTTTTATGCCGACTTCACCGGGAACATTCGCCGGGAGGAAATGGACCGGGGCATCCGGGAACTCATCGACGCGGCCAGCAGCTTCCGGGTCCTGGGCAACTATAAGGCGGCTCAGCTATGAAAAATATTGTATTGACCGGTATGATGGGCAGCGGGAAGACCACCTGCGGCAAGGCGTTGGCCCGGCGGCTGGGCCGGGAGTTTCTGGACACCGACGCCATGATTGTGTCACAGGCAGGGAAGTCCATCCCGGAGATTTTTTCCCAAGAGGGAGAACCAGCGTTCCGGGACTGGGAGACGGCCATTTGCCGCCAGCTGACCGACCGGGAAAATCTGATTATTGCCACTGGCGGCGGCTTGATTCTGCGACCGGAAAACGTGGAATTGTTGAAAGCGCGGGGCGTGCTGGTGTTTCTCAACCGTCCTGCCGATTTGATTTTTGATTCCACATCCATGGCGGGCCGCCCCCTGGCCCAAAATGGAAAGGCAGCGTTTCTGCAAACCTTTGCGGTGCGGGAACCCTACTATCGGGCCGCCGCCGACGCCGTCATTGAAACCTTTCCTTCGGTGGAGGACACGGTGACGGAGATTTTGCGGCAGTTATATACATTGGAGGGAGTTCTGTGAAATTTCTCATTCTCAATGGTCCCAATCTGAATCTGCTGGGCAGCCGGGAACCGGGCATCTACGGTTCCACCGGCTATGAGGCCCTCTGTACTATGCTGAAAGACAAAGCGGCGGCCATGGGCGCTGAGGCCGATTGCGTCCAGTCCAACCATGAGGGGGCACTGATTGATGCCATCCACGGCGCTGTGGGCAATTATGACGCCATCATTATGAATCCCGGCGCGTTTACCCATTACAGCTATGCCATTCTGGATGCCCTCAAGGCGGTGAATGTACCGTGCATCGAGGTCCATATTTCCAATGTCCACCAGCGGGAGGAGTTCCGCCATAAATCTGTGACGGCTCCGGCTTGTGTGGGGCAGATTTGCGGTTTGGGAACCTTCGGCTATGTGGCGGCTATGACCTATTTTATGGAGCAGTGCCATGGGTGAGCGGAACAAACTGGCCGTCATTGGCGACCCCATTGGTCACAGCCTGTCGCCGCTGCTCCACAATACCATGGCCCGGGAACTGAACCTGCCCTATGACTATACGGCGCGGCAGGTGACGGTGGAACAGCTGCCCGACTGGATACAAACGGTCCGCCGGGAGGACTGGAGCGGCTTTAACGCCACCATGCCCCATAAACTCCATTTGTTGGATTTGGTGGATGAAAAAACGGAGGAAGCCGTCTATTTTGGGGCTATTAACACGGTTCGGAACGATAAAGGGCGGCTCATTGGACATAATACCGATGGAGATGGGTTTGCCAATATGCTGGCCGAGCACGGGCTGACATTCCGCAATGCCCATGTGGCGGTGCTGGGCGCCGGCGGCGCGGCAGGTGCCATCATTCGTAAAGCCGTCCGGGACGGTGCGGCTGTGGTGACGGTCTGCAACCGGACGGTGGAAAAAGCCCGGTCTTTGTGTATGGAGCACCCGGACGTACTCCATGCCGCCACGCTGGATGCGCCGCTGCCCGAGGACACGAACCTTTTAATCAATACCATCCCCGTTGGAGGCAATGTCGAAGGGGATGTTCTGGCCAATCTCTGCCGGGACTGTGCCGTCATCGATATCCTGTACGCCCCGCCGAAAACGCCCCTGCTGCTGGCGGCGGAGGAGCGGGCAATGCTGGCCGTCAACGGCCTGGGCATGCTGATTCATCAGGCAATTCTGGCGTTTGTCTTTTTCACCGGTGCGTCCTTTGACCAGCCGGAAATGGCGCGAATCCTCTACAAAACCACTTGCAATTTGACGAAATCCGGTGTAGTATCATCGTGAAGGGAGGCTGGAACATGAGTACAAAAAGATTGTATCGCTCCGTGCAGGATAAGAAACTGGCCGGTGTCTGCGGCGGCGTGGCGGAGTATTTTAATATTGACCCAACCATTGTCCGGATTCTGTGGCTGCTATGCGGCTGGTTTTTCTTCCCGATGGGCGTCATGGCCTATATCATCGGGGCGATTGTGGTGCCGAAGAGTCCGTATTGAGCCCATATGGACACATGCAGAGGGGTAGACGTTCCCAACGGGAACGGCGGCCCCTTTTGTCCATTTTAGAGAGTGTTTAGGAGAGTTGATACATGGAATGGATCACAACCTTCTTAGAGGGCCTGTCCTTTGAAGCCTTGTACGGCGGGATTCTGCGGTTTGTATTCCCCATCCTGTCGATTCTGATTCTGGGCCGGTGTGCCAAGGCGCTGCTGACGTTTCAGCGGGAGCCGGAGTACTGGGCCTATGTGGTGCTGCCCGGCGGCGACCGGCTGCCGGTGACCCACTGGGAGACGCTGCTGGGCCGTGGTAAAAACTGCGACCTGGTCCTGGACTATCCCACCATATCGAGAAGCCATGCGGTGCTGACCCGCTACGACGACGGCAGCTGGTCCATCAGCGATGTGGGTTCCAAGGGCGGCGTGGAGGTCAACGGCACGGCTGTCCGCAGCTGCGCCCTGGAATATGGCGATACCATCAGTCTGGGCGGCGTCAAGGTGACGCTGGTGCCCTTTTCCCGGGAACAGGAGTCCCGACAGGCGGCGGCCCGGACACTGGCAGGCCGTCAGATTCGCCCGGCCATTACGCTGTTTTACCTGACGCTGTTTCAAGTGTTGACCATGATGCAGTTGTTGTTCCAGGTGAAACCGGCGGAGACTCCCACGGTGGCCCTGGCCTTTGGCAGCCTGACGGCACTGCAATGGCTGCTGTTTTGGGCCATGCGGGCGTTTCGCCGTACAGGCTATGAAATCGAGACCATCGCCTTTTATCTGACCACCCTGGGCTTTGCGGTCATCGCCTCGTCCGCACCGGGGGAGATGTTTAAACAGCTCCTTTGTGTGGGCATGGGTCTGGTGCTGTTTCTGGTGGTGGGCTGGTCCCTGCGGGACTTGGAACGAGCCAAAAAAATCCGATATCTGGCCTCGGCGGCGGGCATCGGTCTGCTGCTGGTCAATCTGGTATTCGGTACGGAACAGTATGGTGCAAAAAACTGGATTTTCATTGGCGGCATGTCATTCCAGCCTTCGGAGCTGGTGAAGGTCTGCTTTATCTTTGCCGGTGCTTCCACCATGGACCGCTTGATGACCAAGCGCAACCTGTGGCTGTTCATCGTCTACTCCGGCTTTATCTGCGGCTGTTTGGCACTGATGAACGACTTCGGCACGGCGCTGATCTTCTTTGTAACCTTCCTGGTCATCGCGTATCTGCGCTCCGGCGACTTCGCGACGCTGTCCCTGATCTGTGCCGGTACGGGCTTTGCCGGTATCCTGGCGGTCCGGTTCCGGCCCTATGCCCTCCGGCGGTTTGCCTCCTGGGGCCATATCTGGGAGGACCCCCTGGGGGCCGGTTACCAGCAGACCCGTGCCATGATGTGTCTGGCCTCCGGCGGCCTTTTGGGATTGGGCGTGGGCTGCGGACGGCTGCGGTATGTGGCTGCCGCCGATACAGATTTGGTGTTTGCCTTTGTGGCCGAGGAATGGGGCCTGATTGTGGCGGTTCTGACGGTGCTGGCCATCGTATGTCTCGGCGTCTTTGTGGTGCGCTCCGCGTCGGTGGGCCGCAGCAGTTTCTATACCATCAGCGCTTGTGCCGCTGTCAGTATTTTTATGACTCAGGTGGTGCTCAATGTGTTCGGCACCATGGACTTTTTGCCCCTGACCGGCGTGACGTTTCCCTTTGTGTCCAACGGCGGTTCCAGTATGATTTCGGCCTGGGGCCTGCTGGCCTTTATCAAGGCCTGTGATACGCGGCAGAACGCCAGCTTTGCCATTAAACTGGCCGGTCACGGCGGAGAGGAGGAAGACGCGTGAAAAAAGTGTCGAAACGGGCGCTGGCGGTCCTGGCCCTGACCTTTGCTGTACTGTTGGGCATGGGCGCCTTTGTGCTGCGCTACTTTCTCCACGGAGCCGACTGGGCGGTTTTCCCAGGCAATCCCCACACCTACAGCAGCGGTATCCTCAACAGCGGCATTTTGACGGACCGGAGCGGAACTGTGGTTCTGGATGCAACCGAGGGCCGGAAGTATGCTGAGGATGCCACATTGCGCAAGGCGATGCTGCATCTGTTGGGAGACCGAGAGGGCTATATTGCCGCGCCGATGCTGCAAGAGTACGCAGATCAGCTGGTGGGTTATAATTTCCTGACAGGCACCTACCATCTAACGGACAAGGCCAGTACTGGTAAGCTGACCATCAGCGCCAGCGCACAGCAGAAAGCCCTGGAAGCCCTGGGCGGCCGAGCCGGTACCGTGGGTGTTTACAACTATAAGACCGGTGAAATTCTCTGTGCCGTATCCAGCCCCACCTATGACCCGGACCAGGTGCCGGATATCGCCGGAGATACCAGCGGGGCCTATAACGGTGTGTACGTCAATCGGTTTTTCAATGCTACCTTTGTACCCGGCTCCATCTTCAAACTGGTGACCACAGCGGCGGCGCTGGAGACGCTGCCGGATGCGGCATCCCTGTCGTACCAGTGTAACGGCTCCTTTGACGTGGAAGGGGATACGGTCAACTGTAACGGCGTCCACGGAGCTGTAGACCTGAAAGGGGCGCTGGCCCACTCCTGCAACGTGGCCTATGGCCAGCTGGCCTTGCAGCTGGGCCCGGAGGTGCTGACGGCATATGCGGAGAAATTGGGTGTAACCGACAGCTTTTTTGTGGATGGCTACCATACGGCCAAGGGAAATTTTGACCTGTCCGACGCGCCCAATGTGGATGTGGCGTGGTCTGGTATTGGCCAGTATACCGATATGATCAACCCCTGCGGGTTTCTGCGGATGATGGGCGTCATCGGCGGCGGGGGAGAGGCGGCGGAGCCGTACCTCATGGCGTCGGTTGACAGCACATCTTTGTTGGGAGATTATCGCGCCAAGACAGAAACAACGGGCCGGTTGCTGGATGCGACGACCTGCCAGACGTTGACGGATATGATGCGGAATAACGTCCAGCAGATTTACGGCCAGGGCAATTTTGGAGATTTGCCGGTCTGTGCCAAATCGGGCACGGCGGAAGTGGATAGCGACCGGATGCCCCACGCCACCTTTGCGGGCTTTGTGGCGGACCCCAACTGTCCGCTGGCCTTTATTGTGGTGGTGGAGAACGCCGGTTCCGGCAGCGCGGTTTGTGCCAGTATTGCCGGTGCCGTGCTGCAGGAATGCGCCGCAGTTCTGGCAGCAGAATAAGACGATTTGAGGGCCTTTCAGAGGCACCTGAAAGGCCCTCAAAAAAAGTCGAAAAATTTTAGTCGAAAAATTTTTTAAAAAACGCTTGACTTTTCTCGGAAAGAGGTGTAATATATAGGAGCTGACTGAGACAGCGGCAAGAGAATAAAACAAAAACTTGTCAAATGACCTGGAGTAGTATCGAAGTGGTCATAACGAGCACGACTGGAAATCGTGTAGCCGTGTTGAGCGGCTCGAGGGTTCGAATCCCTCCTACTCCGCCAAAATCCCGGCTGTGTAGACAGCCGGGATTTCTTTTATTTGCTATAAAAAATCAGTGATCTTAGCGATCACTGACGTAGTATTCCTCGTTGGAAAAAATCAAAGCATCCACATACCCCAGATCATTGCCA
>DVJJ01000066.1 GCA_018716875.1 Candidatus Avoscillospira avistercoris | reverse complement strand
TTATCTGGATGTGAAGCGATACAACAAGGTCATCGTTCTGGGCAGCAAGCTGAAGGAATATTTGTTCCAGGCAGAGAATCCCATCGGAAAATACGTGGCGGTGGGTTCCCAGTATTACAAGGTCATCGGTGTATACGCTCCCATTGGCGGAGATGTCAAGGGCAAAAATGCCCAAACTTTCGACTACATCAATTACATGGGCGTCATGCCGTACACCACCGGCCGTTTTCTCAACAATTACAGTATGTCTTCGGATTTTACAGTAAAGGCAAAGGACCGCGCATCCATTACCATGGCGGTCACCCAGATCACCGGTTTCCTCAAGGGAAAAATCAGTCAGAATACGGGATATTTCAATGTCTATTCTCCGGATACCTGGCAGCAGCAGGAGGAGAAGCAGAACACCATGATGAGTTTGGTGCTGGGCGGCATCGCCGGTATTTCCCTTCTGGTCGGCGGCATCGGCATCATGAACATCATGCTGGTCACCGTCACAGAGCGTACCAGAGAAATCGGCATCCGCAAGGCCATCGGCGGCAGCCGCCGGTCCATCATCACCCAGTTTTTGATTGAGGCCAGCGTCCTCTGTGGTGTCGGCGGCTTTTTGGGTGTGGCCGTCGGATTCCTGGGCACAGTGATTGCGGGCAAACTGATGTTGCAGATGCTGCTGCTGCCAAGCATCCCAATGACCTTGGGCGCGGTGGCGTTCTCGGTGCTCATGGGCGTGGGGTTCGGCATGTACCCCGCCGTCAAAGCGTCGGGATTGCAGCCGGTGGAAGCGCTGCGAGCCGATTAAAGGAGGAGTGATACGATGAAGAAAAAATTTCTTTCCCTGCTGCTGAGCGCGGCGCTGGTGCTTGCCATGGTGCTGCCCGCCTCGGCGGCCTTTACAGACATCACCGACAGCCAGCTCCAGAAGCAGGTGTCTGTCCTGCAAATGCTGGGCGTCATCGGCGGTACGTCGGCCAGCACCTTTTCCCCCAACGGCACCCTGAGCCGCGCCCAGTTCTGCAAAATGGCGGTGGTGCTCCTGGGCCGGGAAAATGAGGAGCCGCTGTACCGCAACCGGACCATTTTCCCCGATGTGAAATCGAGCCACTGGGCCAGAGGCTATATCAATCTGGCCGTTTCCGTGGATGTGGGCGGCAGCACCGGTGAGAACGGCCAGACCACCGGCGGCGTCAAACTGATTCGCGGCATGGCCGACGGCACTTTCCAGCCGGATCGGGCCATCACCTATGCCGAGGCCGTCACCATTCTGATGCGGGTCCTGGGCTATTCCGACACCGATGCCGGTATGAACTGGCCCACGGGCTATTTGCAGCTGGCGGCCAAGCTGGGCGTCACCGACGGTCTCAGCGGTCTCAATGCCAACAGCAGTCTGACCCGCGCCCAGGCGGCGACCATGTTCTATCAGGCGTTGTTCGCCAAGACCAAGGACGGTTCGCCCTACTATCAGAAGCTGGGTACCGCCAAGACCGGCGTCATCCTCACCGGCAACAACGGCAAGCTGGAGGATGGCTCCACCGGCGGGCTGGTCACCAGTGACGGCAATGTTTACAAGCTGGCCAACGGCGCGTCGGCCCCCGCCGAATTGGTGGGCCAGCGCGGCATGCTGCTGCTGCGGAGCCAGGATAATGCGGTTCTGACCTTCCTGCCCCAGGGCACCCAGAAGACCGTGTCTGTAGATAAGGCCGAGGCGGCGTGGTTCACCGACGATACGGGCCACCGTTACACCATCGGCCCCACTACCCCCGTTTATACGCCCAACGAGAGTACCACCTACGAAAAGCTGTGGATGGACCTGCGGGGCGGCAGCGTCCTGACGGTGTACTACAACGACACCGGCAAGATTGAATCGGCCTATTACAGCATGGGCGCATCGTCGGATACGGTTATGATTGCCAAGAGCCTGTCCAACGGCGGCAATCCCTTCGGCGCCCTCCTCAACGGCGCTGTCAATTACAAGATTTATCGGGACGGCAACCCGGCCACGGTGGCGGACATTCAGGAGTTCGACGTGGGTATTTATGACGCCACGGCCCGGGTGCTCCAGGTGTCCAGCGCCAAGCTGACGGGCACCTATGACAATGTGGAGCCCAACGAAAAGAGCCCGGTCAAGGTGACCATGCTGGGCATGACCTTTGAACTGATGACCCAGGCTCAGCGGGATATGGCCAAGTTCAAACTGGGCGACCGCGTGACGCTGCTGCTGACGGCCGACGGCCGTGTGGCCGGTGTCCGCAGCGCCAGCGAAGTGGAAAGCAGCAATGTGGGCATCCTGGAAAAAGCGGATGGCGGAGACGTGGAAGTGAAGCTGCTGAGCGGCCTCACCATCAAGAGCAAGGCGTCCAATACGGCGGCCCAGCAGGGCCAGCTGGTGACCGTCAGCTCCAAGGACCTGTTCAGCGTCTATGTCTCCCCGGTGACCAGCTCCAATGTGAGCGGCTCCCTGGATGTGGCGTCCGGCAAGGTGGGGAACCTGTCCCTGAGTACCAGCTGCCGGATTTACGACCAGGCCGGCGGCGGCCAGCTGGTGGAGGTCTCTCTGGATGATTTGGCCCTGCCCACCGTGCCCAACAATAAGATTACTTACGCCTACCGCAACGCCAGCGGCCGTATTGATGTGCTGGTTCTCAACGATGTGACCGGCGACGGCTACACCTACGGCAAGGTCAGCTATGGCGACCAGGACGATGTCACCGTGGGCGTCAAGGTGGTCCTGACCAACGGTGAGGGCACCAAGACAGCTGCAGGTGCGGTCAATGTGCCGGGCACCGGCTGGGGCGGTATCGCATTCAGCGGCGACGGTACCAAGGCCATGGCCACGGTTCCGCTGAAGACAAAAGCCAATGTCCACCGCAGCGCCTTTACCGAACGCGACGGCAAGACGTATGTGACCCTGGGTGACCAGGAATTGCGGGTCTCCGACAAGGTCCAGTGCTACAACAGCACCACCGGCCAATGGTTGGAGGACCTGGAGACGGCCAGAGCCTTTGCCGAGCGTCTGACGGTCTACTATGACCGCAACGCCAACGAGGGCGGCAAGGTCCGCGTGGTTGTGGTCGAGTAACCTCTGCTTCACTCACTCCCCAAGATACATCCCCTCACAGGGGGGCAAAAACGGAGCGCCCCGGCGCTCCGTTTTTGTATATTGGTATGGAATTCTTTTATGGGGATGCAGTTTAATGTGTGGGGAACCGCCGCCTCACCTGAAAACATAAAACAGAAAGGGATGGAATCCGATATGACAGAACGAGAAAAAATGCTGGCAGGAGAACTGTACGACTGTGGCGACCAGGAATTGCTGACCCAATGGCACAAGGCAAAGAATTTGATTTTGCAGTACAATGGGCTGCAATCGGAGGACCTGGAGGGCAAAGAGCGGATTTTGGACCAACTGCTGGGAGGACGGGGGAAAAACTTATGGATTACCCCGCCCTTTTATGTAGATTATGGAAATAACATCTACTTTGGCAATCACTGTGAAGTCAATATGAATTGCACCTTTCTCGATGACAATAAAATTGTCATCGGGGACAACGCCCTGATTGGGCCCAATGTGCAGATCTATACTGCATTTCATCCCACCAATGCATCGGAACGGTTTGGCGAACCAAAACCGGATGGAACGTTTGAATTTTGCAAAACGCGGACGGCCCCTGTCCATATTGGCGACAACGTATGGCTTGGCGGCGGCGCAATCCTGCTGCCCGGCGTGAAAATCGGGAACAATGTGGTCATTGGAGCGGGCAGCGTGGTCACAAAAGATATCCCGGACAATGTCATTGCCGTTGGCAATCCCTGTAGAGTTGTGCGGGCCAATGTGTGACCGTCAATCCAGAATCCGCTTTCCGCAATGGGGACAGAAGGGACGCTGGACGATGGGCAGATGCATCTGACAATAAGGACACCGCATATAACGAATGTAACAGTAGGTATTCACTGCCATCAGCACCAGAGACACGATCCATCCATAGGGAAAAAGCAGGGACAGCAGCATAGCAATGGAAATACCCCAAATCAGCTGCATCTTTTGTTTCAAATCGTTCATACGATCACCTCCATATCCCCATCGTATCACAAACCGTGGAAAAGACAAGGGACGTTGACAGAAAAAGCGGCCTTTGGTATCATCAGGGGAGAAATTTACAGGAGAGGGTGCGCACATATGGCCCAAATCATCGAAGTAACCGATATCAACGTTCCGGAACTGGCGGCCTTTACCCGGCTGACGGAGGCCCAGCTGCGGAACCGGCTGGAGCCGGAACGGGGGCTGTTTATCGCGGAGAGCCCCAAGGTCATCGGTACGGCCCTGGACGCGGCCTACGAGCCGAAAGCGCTGCTCATGGAGCACCGCCATCTGGAGGGCCAGGGACGGGCCATCATCGACCGCTGCGGGGATATTCCCGTATACACCGGGGCGCGGGAGGTTCTTGCTTCACTGACGGGCTATGCCCTGACACGGGGCGTCCTCTGTGCCATGGGCCGAAAGCCCCAACCCAGTGTGGAGGAGGTCTGCAACGGGGCACGGCGGCTGGCGGTGCTGGAGGGCATTGTGGACACCACCAATGTGGGGGCGTTATTCCGGGCGGCGGCGGCTCTGGGCATGGACGGTATCTTGCTGAGTCCCACCTGCTGCGACCCGCTGAACCGCCGGGCCGTCCGGGTCAGTATGGGCACTGTGTTTCAGATTCCCTGGACCCGATTGGAGGCGGGCTGGCCGGAGCCGGGCCTGTCCCGGCTCCACCAGTTGGGCTTTGCAACGGTAGCCATGGCGCTGGACGACCGGGCCTTGTCCATCGACACCCCGATTTTGAAAGAACAGGACAAGCTGGCGATTGTTCTGGGCACCGAGGGGGATGGTCTGGCCCATGATACCATTGCCGCCTGTGAGTACACGGCCTGCATCCCCATGCAGCACGGTGTGGATTCCCTCAACGTGGCCGCTGCCGGGTCCGTGGCCTTTTGGGAGCTGCGGGCCAGATAAACCGATACAACAAAACGCCGCGCTGTCCTATGACAACGCGGCGTTGCTGCTATGGAACGTTTACTGCTGGTCGATGGGGAAGGTCCAGCCGAAGGGGTCCTCGGTCTTGCCCCACTGGATGCCGGAGAGATCGTCATACAGCTTTTGAGCGAAGGGACCGATTTCACCGTTGTGGATGGTGTAATCCACGCCCTGGTAGGCCAGAACGCCGATGGGGGAGATGATGGCGGCAGTGCCGATGCCCCAGGCTTCGTCCAACGTGCCGTCCTTGGCCGCGCCGATAAGCTCGTCCACGCTCAGCAGACGCTCGGACACAGTGATGCCCTGGCTGGCCAGCAGCTCAATGGCGCTCTTGCGGGTGATGCCGGGCAGGATGGAGCCGGTGAGCTTGGGGGTCACGATTTCGTCACCGATTTTGAACATGACGTTCATGGCGCCCACTTCCTCGATGTACTTCCGCTCGACGCCGTCCAGCCACAAAACCTGGGAATAGCCCCTGGTCTCGGCCCGGTCACCGGCACGGGTGGCCGCCGCGTAGTTGCCGCCGCACTTGGCTTCGCCGGTACCGCCGCGGACGGCGCGGACATCCTCGTCCTCAATCATGATCTTGACGGGCTTGAGGCCCTCGGGGAAATAGCTGGCAACAGGGGAGGCGATGACCAGATAGGAAATCTCCTTGGCCGTGTGGACTGCCAGATTGGGCTCGGTGGCAATCATAAAGGGCCGCAGGTACAGGGAGGTACCGGGGGCGGAGGGGACCCAATCCTGCTCCAGCTCCACAAAGAGCCGCAGGCTCTCCAATGCCAGATCCTCGTCCATGGTGGGCAGGCACATACGGCGGGCGGAGTTGTTCATGCGGCGGATGTTCTCCATGGGGCGGAACATCTGCACCTTGCCGTCGGGACGGCGGTAGGCCTTGAGGCCCTCGAAAATCTCGGTGCCGTAGTGGAGCACCACGGCGGCCGGATGAATCTCCAGATTGCCGAAGGGCTCAATGCGGGCGTCGTGCCAGCCGATACCGGCGGTGTAGTCGATACGCAGCATGTGGTCGGTATAGTATTTGCCGAAGCCCAGATGGTTCTGATCGGGCTTTGCCTTGGGAGTCGTCGTTCTGGTAATTTTGATGTTGCTCATGGTGTCTTCCTTTCCGCCGGGGCCCATGGGGCCGCCGGCTCATTCTTTCTTTCGGTATCTTCCATACTCCTCTTATTTTAGTCCTTTTTGCAGGCCAGGTCAAGCCGAAGCCGTCGGGACCCGTCGTGGATTGCTTTACCGAATTTTAGCATTAAAGTATTTTTCCTATTGTAAACCATGGGGGTATGGTTGTCAATGGGAGAAATTCCGGGCCGGTTTGTGCGGAGTGGCCGAAGGTTTTCTGAAAAAATTGTGGCTTTCGTGAAAAATAACCGTTGACGGCGTCCGGCCGGTGTCGTATACTATGACTACCAATTTCATAGCTGAAAGGCAATGAAGGAAAGAGTAAGCCAAACCGACCGTCCAAGAGAGCCCCGGCAGGTGAGAGGGGGCACGGCACGCTGCGCTGAACATGGTTCCGGAGCCGCGCACCGACTACCGTTACGGTATAGGCTGCGACGGGAGCGCCCGTCATCGCGCAGGCGTATGTCAGTACGCTGTAAGGCCGTTTCCGTGAGGCAGCGGCGAACCAAGGTGGTACCACGGTGGAGTTTTTCTGTCGTCCTTGATCGAAGATCAGGGGCGTTTTTTTATGCCCATACGATAGCTTGACAAGGAAAGGAGCGGTTGGTCCATGGCAGAACCAATTATTCAGATTCGAGACCTGACCAAGACCTTCGGCCAGGGGGCGGACGCCGTCCACGCCCTGGAGCACATTTCACTGAACATTCAAAAAGGGGAGATTTTCGGCATCATCGGCCTGTCCGGCGCTGGTAAAAGTACGCTGGTCCGCTGCATAAATCTGCTGGAGCGGCCCACCGCCGGCAGTGTGGTGGTGGATGGGCAGGAGATGACCCAGCTCACGGACCGGCAGCTGCGCAAGGCCCGCCAGTCCATCGGCATGATTTTTCAGGGCTTCAATCTGCTGATGCAGCGGACGGCCCTGGACAATATCTGTTTCCCTCTGGAGCTGATGGGCGTGTCCAAGGCCCAGGCCCGGAAGAAGGCCCGGGAGCTGCTGGAAGTGGTGGGGCTGGGCGACCGGGAAAACGCCTACCCGGCCCAGATGTCCGGCGGCCAGAAGCAGCGTATTGCCATTGCGAGGGCCTTGGCTACAGACCCCAAGGTGCTGCTGTGCGACGAGGCCACCTCAGCATTGGACCCCACCACGACGTTGTCCATTCTGGAGCTGCTCAAGGACCTGAATCAAAAGCTGGGCGTCACGGTGGTTATCATCACCCATGAGATGAAAGTGGTGGAGCGCATTTGCCACCGGGTGGCCATCCTCAGCGGCGGCGTGGTGGCCGAGCAGGGGGAGGTGGCGGAGATTTTCGCCAATCCCCAATCGGAAATCGGCCGCCAGCTGGTGTATCCCGGCGGCGTCAAGCTGGAAGCTCTGCGGGAATCCCGCGTCATCCGAATCGCGTTCAACGGCGGCTCCTCATATGAACCTCTCATTGCGTCCCTGGCCATCGACTGCGGCGTGAAAGTCAATATTCTCGGCGCGGATACCCGCAACATCGACGGCAAGGCCTTCGGCACCATGCTGCTGGGCCTGCCCCAGGACCCCGCAGAAGCCGCCAAAGCGGTCAACTATATCCAATCCCAACCCAATGTGACCATGGAGGAGGTGCCGGATCATGGCTGAATTTTGGAATGAATACGGTATGATTATCCTGGAGGGACTTCGGGATACTACGATCATGGTGGTGGCCTCCACCATCTTCGCCTATATCGTCGGTTTGCCTCTGGGTGTGCTGCTGATTGTCACCCGCCCCGGCGGCATCTGGGAGCATCCCTGGCTCAACCGCATCGTGGGCTGGATCATCAACATCGGCCGGTCCATCCCCTTTCTAATCCTGATGATCCTGATGCTGGACGTGACCAAGATCCTGGTGGGTACCAAGATCGGCGTCCGCGGCGCAATTCCGCCCCTGGTGGCGTCCGCCGCCCCATTCATTGCCCGCATGGTGGAATCGTCCCTGTCCGAAGTGGATGCCGGTGTGGTGGAGGCGGCCCAGTCCATGGGCGCATCTCCCTGGCAGATTATCCGTAAGGTCTATCTGCCCGAAGCCCGGCCCTCTCTGATTCTGGGCGCGGCTGTGTCCATCGTCACCATCATTGCCTATACCACCATTGCCGGTACCATCGGCGCCGGAGGCCTGGGTGATTTGGCCGTCCGTTACGGCTACGTCCGCCGAGAGATGGAGATGATGGCCGCCACGGTCATTTTGATTGTCATCATGGTCCAAATTATCCAATCGTTGTTCAGCTGGCTTTCTACAAAGCTGGATAAGAGACTTCGCTAACACACAAGGAGGAACAGAAAACATGAAGAAGCTGATTGCACTGCTGCTGGCCCTGACCCTGACCACAGCCCTGGGCGCCTGCGGCGCCAAGGAATCCGGGAGCACCCAGACGCCCGCCGACACTGGTACCACCGAGACCACGGACAACGGCGCTGCGGAATCCACGGATACCGGGGAGAACACCGAGCTCCAGACCGTCAAGGTGGCTGCTACGCCGGTGCCGCACGCTGAAATCCTCAACGCCTGCGTTGACCTGATGGCCGAGAAGGGCTATCAGCTGGAGATCACCGAGTACAACGACTACATTATTCCCAACACCGCCGTGGAGGAGGGGGAAGAGGATGCAAACTTCTTCCAGCACACCCCCTATCTGGAGGAGTTTAACGAAGCCAATGGTACCCATCTGGTCAGCGTAGCCAGCATCCACTATGAGCCCATGGGCATTTACCCCGGCAAGTCCGATTCCATTGATGCTGTACCCGACGGCGGCACTGTGGCCGTGCCCAACGACGTGACCAACGAGGCCCGCGCCCTGCAACTGCTGGCCGCCCAGGGTCTTATTGAGGTGGACCCCAACGCTGGTCTCAACGCCACTCCCAAGGACATCACCTCCAACCCCAAGAACCTGCAGTTCAGCGAGCTGGAAGCCGCCATGCTGCCCAACACCGTGGAGGAGTTCGACCTGAACGTCATCAACTCCAACTTTGCCATGGCCGCCGGTCTGAACCCCGCCACCGATGCTCTGGCCTCTGAGGGCGCCGACTCCGAGGGCGCACAGACCTACGCCAATGTGCTGGTGGTCAAGGAGGGCAATGAGGACAACGAGGCCATCAAGGCCCTGATTGAGTGCCTGACCTCCGACGAGGTTCGTGCGTTCATTGAGGAGACCTACGGCGGCGCTGTGGTCCCTGTGTTTTGAGTTTCTATCTGCCTGCCGGGCGTACCGTTTTTGACGGTGCGCCCGGTTTTATATATCGATGGGCTCTGTATTGTTCGGATGTTCGACGATGGGAAAAGGCTGCCGTCCATCACCCGTGTGGGGTGGGGACGGCAGCCTTACGGCTGCGCCGTGGAGAGTTCGCCCATTGCGACGGGAGACCAGAGGCGCTGCCTCTGGTCTCCGCGATTTTTTGAAAAAATCGAGTAAAACTTTTGCTTTTGGGTGGTAAGCGGGGAATTAACGGTCCCATTTTTCGATAAGGGCGCGGATTTGATCGGCAAATTTGCCCAAATCCTTGTTGGAGCCGCCGCGGTTGTGTTCCACCGCCAGCAGCAGTTCCTTGGCCATCTGTTCCAGACGGCGATAGGCGGGGGAAGCGGGCTGCATGGGCTTGGTCTTGACCGTGGCCGTGGGACGGACCCGGGCCGTACCGGCTTCCACAACCCGATTCTCCAGCAGGTCGTAGACCTCACCGGGCAGGGGCGCATGGGCCGGAATATGGTTGTCGGTCAGCAGTTGGGCGTATTCCTCCGTTACCTCATCCTGTCCGTGGACCACGAAGGTATGACGGGGAGCCGGGTCGAAGTTCTGCGCCCAGGCCAGCAGGTGGGAGCGGTCGGCGTGGGAGGACAGGCCGTGGAGTACGTAGATATTGGCGTTGACCTCAATTTCCTCACCAAAGAGCTTGACGCGCTTGACGCCGTCCAGCAGGGAACGGCCCAGGGTACCTTCGGCCTGGTAGCCCACAAAGACCACCGTACACTCCTGCCGCCACAGGTTGTGCTTCAGATGGTGCCGGACGCGGCCCGCGTCGCACATACCGGCGGCGGAGATAATAACACGGGGCGTGGGGTCCGTGTTCAGGGCACGGGACTCCTCCACGCCGGGAATCAGCCGCAGACCGGGGAAGGTGAACAGGTCCCGTTCCCGGATGGTGGCCAGCGCTTCCTCGTCCAGATAGCCCCGCAGGTCGCCGGAATAAATGCGGGTGGCCTCATTGGCCAGGGGACTGTCCACCACCACTTCAAAGTGGGGCACGCGCTTGACCATGTTCTGCTCCTTCATCTCCCGGATTTTGTAGAGCAGTTCTTGGGTGCGGCCCACGGCAAAGGAGGGAATCACCACATTGCCGCCGTTGCCCAGGGTTTCGTCAATAATCTGGGCCAGCCGGGCCGTGTAGTCCTCCCGGTCCTCATGTTCCCGGTTGCCATAGGTACTTTCCGTGACAAGATAGTCCGCGTCATAAATGGGCTGGGGGTCCCGGATAATGGGCTGATCGGTGTTGCCCAGGTCGCCGGTGAAAACCACCTTGCGGGAGGAACCGTTCTCCGTCAGCCACAGCTCGATGGCGGCGGAGCCCAGCAGATGGCCCGCGTCGGTGAACCGGGCGTGAATCTGGTCGTCAATGCGGACCTCCCGGCCATATTCACAGGGGACAATCAGTTCCAGCGTCTCCATGACGTCCTGGAGGGTGTACAGAGGCTCCACCGGAGCCGCGCCGGAACGGCGGCCCTTCTGGTTTTTCCAGCTGGCGTCGCTCTCCTGGATGTGGGCCGAGTCGCGGAGCATAATGTCCAGCAGCTCCCCGGTGACACGGGTGCAGAAGATCCGGCCCCGGAAGCCCTGCTTCACCAGCAGGGGCAGGCGGCCCGTATGGTCGATATGGGCGTGGGTGACAATGACATCGTCGATGAGACTTGGTACAAATTCCAACTCACTGTTGCTGTTATCCCATTCATCTTTGCCCTGCTGCAAACCGCAGTCAATGAGAATCTTGCGGCCGTTGCAGGTGATGCAGTGGCAGCTGCCGGTGACGGCTCGCGCCGCGCCGTAAAAGGTCAGTTTCATAGAGTTTCCTCCTTTCCTGCACCTCTATTATACAGCGTTATCCACAAAAGGAAAACCGTTCTTTGAGAATTTTTTCACCAGTTTGTAAAAGTTCTGTGGCGTCCGGTCCCAGCACCTCTGTCAACAGGGTCAATTCATCGGCGGTTCCGCTGCCGTGGGGAACCCGCCAGGCCCCGGCATCGCTGCCCAGGGCGATGACCGCCCCATACCGATGGGCGGCGGCGATATTGTCCATATGGAGCCGCGTCAACCGCTGGACATCCTCCTCGGGGAACCGGCCCGCCCCCCGGAGATTGGCGATGGTCACCAGCGTGGGCACCCAGACGGCTTTCGATTCGGCCAGCTGGTGTAAAACCTCGTCATTGGCATAGCCGCCGTGCTCCAGGGAGTCAATGCCCGCATCCAGGGCCGCCGCCATGCGGTCAGCGCCGTTGACATGGGCCATAACGGGAAAGCCCGCGTCGTGGGCGATGGCTACCAAATCGTGGACCTCAGACGGCGGTAAGGGCTCGTCGGAGATGACGCCAAAGTGAGAGAAATCCATGATGCCCGAAAGCATCAGCTTGATGAAATCGGCCCCCTGGGCCTTGGCTTCCGCCACCAGCTGCCGGTACTCCGTCAGATTGTCGTAGCCCCGGCCAATGAATCCGCCGTAACGTCCTTTCCGATGGATGGGGAAGATGGGGCTGCGGTAGTCGATGCCGTATTGGGGAGCCAGCTCCCTGGCCCGGCGGCTGACGCCGAATTTGTCGCCGCCGTCCCGCAGAAAGGTGACGCCCAGTTCCCGATACCGGGCCAGAGCTGCATGGATGGGTTCGTCATCCACAGCCTCCCGGTGGCGGCCCAGCGCCGTCTTGTAATCATACCCGTCCAATGCCAGGTGGATGTGACAGTCTCCCAGCATGTCCGATGCCTCCTTTTTTGATAGTCTATGTATGATAGACAATTGTCTTTTGATGTGCTTCAATGATGGACTGTGTTATATTCTATACAAGAAAATACCGCAAATCCTGCAAAAAGTAAAGTAAAATGCCGTTTGACTTTATCCCATACGGACAGTAGAATACTGATATAAGTACAAATAGATTGAAAGGGGTCATACCATGACTGCATATGCAACTCTGACCGCAGCCCAGCTGCAACAGGAATACGACGTTGTTACCGCTGCCTTTGAGGCGGCCAAGGCCAAAAACCTCAAGCTGGACATGTCCCGCGGTAAGCCCGGCAAGGCGCAGCTGGACTTGGTCAGCGACATTCTGACCGTCCTCTCCACGCCGGAGGATTGCGTGGCAGACGGTATGGACGTCCGCAACTACGGCGAGCTGGCCGGTGTGCCCGCCTGCCGCGCCCTGTTCGCGGAGATTCTGGGCTGTAAGCCCTCCGAGGTTTTCGCCGGCGGCAACGCCAGCCTGAACCTGATGTATGATGTGATTTCCAAGGCGTTCACCCATGGCCTGCTCCACAGTGAGCGCCCCTGGTGCAAGGAGGATGTGGTCAAGTTCCTGTGCCCGTCCCCCGGCTATGACCGCCACTTCAAGGTTACCGAGTCCTTTGGTATGGAGCTGATTACCATTCCCATGACCGAGGAAGGCCCCGACATGGACGCCGTGGAAGCAGCCGTCAAGGACCCGGCGGTCAAGGGCATCTGGTGTGTGCCCAAGTATTCCAACCCCCAGGGCATCACCTATTCCGACGCCGTCATTGACCGTCTGGCTGCCCTGAAGCCCGCCGCCCCGGATTTTACCATCATGTGGGATAACGCCTACTGCATCCATGAGTTTGACGGCGATTTTGTGCCCTTCCGGGACATTCTCACCGTGTGCCGCGAGGCCGGCAACCCCGATATGGTCTTTGAGTTTGCCTCTACCTCCAAGGTGACGCTGCCCGGTGCGGGCGTGGCCGTCTTCGCCACCTCCGAGGCCAATATGGCCTATATGCAAAAGCTGCTGACGGTCCAGGTTATCAGCTATGACAAGGTTAACCAGCTGCGCCATGTCCGGTACCTCAAGGACAAAGCCCACACCCTGGAGCTGATGAAGAAGCACGCCGCCATCATGAAGCCCAAGTTCGACGCCGTGGTGGATATGCTGGACCGGGAGATTGCTCCCCTGGGCATCGGCAGCTGGTGCCGTCCCAAGGGCGGTTACTTCGTCAGCTACGACGCTATGCCCGGCACCGCCAAGCGGGCACTGGCCCTGTGCAAGGAGGCGGGCGTGGTTATGACCGGCGCCGGCGCCACTTACCCCTATGGCAAGGACCCCCAGGATTCCAACATCCGCATTGCGCCGTCCCTGCCCCCGGTGGCCGAACTGGAGGCCGCCATGGAGGTTTTCTGCGTCTGCGTCCGTATGGCTGCGCTGGAAAAGCTCATGGGCAAATAAGAACATCCATAAAAATCCGGGCGAAAGCCCGGATTTTTTGGCAGAAGGAGGTTTTTCTGTGCAACCCATTCGATACGGTCTCCTCAGTACCTCATCCATTGCGCCCCGGTTGGTGGCCGCCGTCCGGGCGGCAGGCGGCGGGGAAGTGGTGGCATTGTCCTCCCGGTCCCTGGAAAAGGCACGGGCAAAGGCGGCGGAATGGAACATTCCCACGGCCTACGGCAGTCATGACCAGCTGTTGGGGGACCCCAATGTGGACGTAATCTATCTGTCCACCGTCAACGGCCAGCACTACCAATGGGCCAAAGCGGCCCTGCTGGCCGGAAAGCATGTTCTGTGTGAAAAGCCCTGCACCACCTCGTCCAAGCAGACGAGAGAATTGTTCGCCCTGGCCCGGCAGCGGGGCCTGTTCCTGATGGAAGCCCAGAAAATGCTGTTTCTGCCCGCCGTTCTGGCGCTGAAAGAGCGGGTGGAGCGGGGCGACGTGGGAAAAATCCATCTGGCGGAGTTCCGCCATTCCTTTTCCCCCGATTACAACGGCTGGATGTTCCGTCGGGCCGACGGCGGCGGCACCCTGCTGTCCAGCGGCATCTATGTCATGGAGCTGCTGCTGTGGCTCTTCGGCCCGCTGGAGACGTGCAGCGGCGTCTGGACCCCGTCGCCGGAGGGCGGCGAGTGCCAGTATATGCTGGCGGGCCGTATGGAAAACGGCGTCCTGTTCACAGCGGCCAACAGTACAAAAGCCATGTTCCAGGATGGGGCGCGGTTTTATGGGGAACGGGGCTTTATCGACCTGCCCCTCTACTGGAAAGCCCGTACCCTGACCATTCACGCCGACGGCAGGGAACCGGAAACGCTGGAATTTCCCTGTGACCACGAATTGGTCTATGAGGTGCGCCATGTGCAGGCGTGTCTGTCGGAAAATCAGCTCACCAGTCCTGTGGTGACAGAGGAGCTGAGTGTGGCCGCCATGGAGGCCATCGAGGAGATTTACCGGAACTGGAGGTGATACGCTGCCCCAAATGCCCGTTTTCTGTATCGGCTGTATGGAAAAGGAGCGATGGACTATGGAAAAAACACGGAGTTTGTGCCGCTTCCTATTGCTGCTGGCGCTGCTGCTGACGGTTCTGACGGCCTGCGGCAAAGAGGAGGAGGCCGCAGTCTTCCATATGGAGTGCGACGGAAAAGTTTATACGGTGAACCATACGGAACAAACCATCACGGTGGATGGTTCAGTATGCAGCTTTTCCGTGACAGAAGATGGAGACCAGGTGGAGTTGGAGGTCCTATATCCCGACGGGTCTACCTATCAGTGGAGCCGGGGAGACAGGGGCGGCTATGGCGACTGGAGTGAGGATTACGATCCAGACAAGTACATTTCCGGAGAGGAAGTGTGGGACATTTTGCAGCTGGATCAACGGCTGGAGCGCGACCGGTCCGATTCCCACCCGGTCCTGGGCGGGTTCCTGCTTCTGCTGGGTATCGTCCATCTGGCGTTTCCGCGCAAAATGTGGGAGCTGCAGTATGGATGGCGGTATGAGAACGCAGAGCCCACTGATGTGGCATTGCAGGTGGAAGCCATCAGCGGCCTGGTCATAGCGCTGATTGGCGCGGCGCTTCTGTTCACATAAGGAAAACCGCCGGGCACAGTCCAAGTTGGACTGTGCCCGGCAGCTTTGTACCGGTTGCTATGAAGCGGCAGAGATCAGGCTTCCTCGGAGAACTGGTCCTTGCCTACGCCGCACAGGGGGCACTCGAAATCCTCAGGCACATCGGCCCAGGCGGTGCCGGGGGCAATGCCGTTATCGGGATCGCCGGCAGCCTCGTCGTAGACATAACCGCAAACATCGCAAACATACTTAGCCATGGGAAATTCCTCCTTAAAACGTTAGATTTATGTAGGTAGTTTAACCGATTTTCTCAAAATCAGCCACACCGTGCTTGCACAGGGGGCAAATGAAGTCGGCAGGGATATCCTCGCCCTCGTAGACGTAGCCGCAGATCTTGCAAATGTAACCCTTCTGCTCGGGATCGGCAGGCTGGGGCTTGGGCTTGGTGTTGTCGAAGTAGTAGGCGTAGGTGATGGAGGGCTCGTTGTTCAGCACACGGGCCTCGGTCACGTCGGCCACAAACAGGGTGTGGGTGTCGTAGTCATAGGTCTCGGTGACCTTGCAGGACAGGAAGGAGTTGGCGTACTTGTTCAGGTACACAAGACCGTTCTCGCTGCGCTCGGTGCAGGCGAAGCCCTCGAACTTGTCGGTATCGCGGCCGCTGTGGAAGCCGAAGCGCTGGAACAGGGCAAAGGGCGCCTCCTGGGTCAGGACAGACACGTTGAACACACCGGTCTTGAGGATGGTGTCGTGGCTCAGATTGGCCTTGTTGACGGCAATGGTGACGCGCTTCTTCACATCGGTCAGCTGGGTGACGGTGTTGATGATGCAGCCGTTATCCTTGTCGCCGTCCTTGGTGGTCAGGACAAAGAGACCATAGCTCAGCTTGAACATGGCGTTGGGCTCAATCTGCTGGCTGTGATCGATGACCACGGGCTTGGGCATGGAATCGGCGATGGCGTCGGCCAGGGCCACCAACTGCTGCCGCTGGGCGTCCTTGACGGAGGACAGGATATCCACCTGGGCGTCCAGGATGGTCATGTTCTTCATGGAGGAGATGCACTCGCGCATCAGCTGGCCGGAGGTGGGAGCCCAGGAACCATTCTGGATGATGCCCACCACGCGGTTTTGCAGGTTATGGTGCTGCAAATCGGTGAGAACCGTCTCCATGTTGGCGAAAATGTTGGCGTTGTAGGTGGTGGAGGCGAAGACCAGGTGGCTGCAGCGGAAAGCCTCGGCCACAATGACGGAGGGATGGGTCACGGACACATCGTACATCACCACATTGCGGATGCCGCGGTCAGCCAGCTCGTTGGCCAGGATGGTGGCGGCGTTCTCGGTGTTGCCGTAGACGGAGCCATAGGCGATCATAACGGCGGTTTCCTCGGGCTGATAACGGCTCCAGTGCTGGTACTTGTCGATGAACCAGCCGATGTTCTTACGCCACACGGGACCGTGCAGGGGGCAGATCATCTCAATTTCGATGGTGGCGGCCTTCTTCAGCAAGGCCTGGACCTGGGTGCCGTACTTGCCGACGATATTGGTGAAGTAACGGCGCATGTCGTCCAGCCACTCGGTCTCGAAGTTGACCTCGTCGGCAAAGATGTTGCCGTTGAGGGCGCCGAAGGTGCCGAAAGCGTCGGCGGAGAACAGGGTCTTGGTGGTGACATCATAGGTCACCATGGCCTCGGGCCAGTGGACCATGGGCGCCATGACAAAGGTGAAGGTGTGCTTGCCGGTGCAGAGGGTGTCAAACTCCTGGACCACCAGGGAATGGCTGTCCACATCAAAGGTGAAGAAGTTCCGCAGCATGGGCATGGTCTTGGCGTTGCCCACGACGGTGACGCCGGGATACCGGCGGACGACTTCCTCCACGGTGGCGCAGTGGTCGGGCTCCATGTGGTTGACCACCAGATAGTCCAGGGGACGGCCGTTCAGCACATGCTCCAGGTTCTCAAAGAACTGGCTGCTGACGGAATGGTCCACCGTATCCATCAGAACGGTCTTCTCGTCCAGCACCACATAGGCGTTATAGGACACGCCGCGGGAAATGGGGTAAATATTTTCAAACAGAGCCAGACGGCGGTCACTGGCGCCTACCCAGTAGAGATCTTCCTGTAATTTCTTCACACAATACATGGATCAGATTGCCTCCTTCATGATTTCTACAACATAATAACATTGATTCCTAAAATTGTCTGTTGGATTTCAAACAAATTGGAAAATTTTTTTGCATCTTTTACAGTAGGGTAAACCGGTTTTTGTGGAATTCCAGCAAACCCTCCTTGCGCAGTTTGCCCAGCTCCGTAGACATGGCGCTGCGGTCCACACTGAGGTAGTCGGCCAACTCCTGGCGGTTGTAAGGGATGGTAAAGCTGCTGCCGCCGCTCTGGGACGCCTGCTCGGAAAAGTAGGACAGGAGTTTTTCTCTGGTGGTCCGCTTGACCAGATGGGAGATTTTGTTGGTGAGCATCAGGTTTTTCCGGGCGATGAGAGACAGCATATTCTGAATCAGCGCCGCGTGGAACGGACAGGCGTTGGGACAGGTGGTGGTGACCTTCCGGTAGTTGAGGAACAGGATTTCACTCCGCTCCGCCGCCACCACGCTGACGGGCATGGAGGGGACGTCGATGCAGGAACAGGCTTCCCCAAAGATGCCCCCCGCGCCGATTTTGGTGATGATGGCCCGGTTGCCCCAGTAGTCTTCCTTAATCAAATTGACGCTGCCCCGGATGACCACGCCCAATTCCCTGGGCGGTTCCTCGGCGGTGCAGATATAGGCCTCCCGCTCATAGGTGCGCTGGTGGATGGACAGACACGACAGCATTTTGCCGATATCCTCCGGGTCCACGCCGGCAAACAGGGGAGAGGCGGCCAGAATTCGCGGTTCCAATTCCATCGCTCCTTATCGTTGGAAATACAACAGAACATGCAACCATATTATGATACAATTCCCCTATAAAGTCAAGGAGGCAACGGCAAATGATCCGTAAAATTATACACATTGATGCGGCGGCCTGCAACGGCTGCGGGGCCTGCGTAACCGCATGTCATGAAGGGGCCATCGAACTGGTGGACGGCAAGGCCCGGCTGACCCGGGAGCACTACTGCGACGGTCTGGGTGACTGTCTGCCCGCCTGTCCCACCGGGGCCATCACCTTTGAGGAGCGGGAGGCCCCGGCCTATGACGAGGCGGCGGTTCTGGCCGAAAAGGCCCGGAAGCATCACCACCATGGGGGCGGATGTCCGGGAAGCCGGGCCATGGCGTTCCAACGGGACGAGGCTCCAGCCCCGGCGGGGGAGCAGCCCTCCCGACTGCGCCAGTGGCCGGTGCAGATTCAGCTGGCCCCCATCCACGCTCCGTATTTTGACGGCTGCGACCTGCTGGTGGCCGCCGACTGTACAGCCTTTGCCTATGGTGCCTTCCACGAGAAGCTGCTGAACGGCAAGATTGTTCTGGTGGGCTGCCCCAAGCTGGACGCGGTGCAGTACGAGGAAAAGCTGGAAGGCATCTTCCGGGCCAACGACATCCGCACCGTCACTGTGGCCCGCATGGAGGTGCCCTGCTGCGGCAGTCTGGAACGGGCGGTCCGTACAGCGCTGGAGCGCAGCGGCAAGGCCATGGCCTGCCATGTGGTCACCATTTCCACCGATGGCCGTATTTTATGAAGACAGCGCTGAAAAAAGACGCGCCGGAGGAGTTTGCCTCCGGCGCGTCTTTTTGGCGCTCAATGGGTGCGGACTCTGGAACATTGCAGTGAGAAAATATCGCTGAGGAGCCGCTGCTGTTCGCCGTCGTCCGGATTGTGGAAGCGGCAGCCATAGATATTCGGCTGCATGATGCTGCTGCGGGGAATTTTCCGCACCACCACGCAGTCCAGATTGTGGACAGGGCCGTCGGGGTAGAGCTGCTGGCCCGGAATCTGAATCAAATCCCCCACCTGATACTCCATGGAAGTATGCAGACACAGGCCGCCGCCGCTGATATCCATTAGAATGCATGCGTGCTGGACCGGCTGGCCGTTGTGGATGGTAACGGTGGTTTCAATCTGGATGGGCTGCCGGAAGTATTCCCGCTCATTGGATTTGAAGACAATGTCCTGGGGCAGCATAAAGAAGTGGTCGTTTACGGCGTTGATCACCATGCCGTGAATCATAATGAATTTCTTGGAATCCTGGCTGTCCTGAAGCCGCAGATAAATGCCGCTGGCCGGTTTCAGCGTCCAATAGGGACAGCAGGTGTCGGCGTCGTATACGATATTGATGCGGAGGGTGCCGCTGCACTGTGCGATGAGTCCGGGAAAGAGGGCTTCGCCCCCGTCGGTGTACACCGTACAGGTGCTGCCCACATATTGATTCAGTTGATTCAGGTCCATAAATCCATGTCCTTCCTTTTGAACTGTGGGGGACACGGCGTTCAGCCGATGCCGCCCAAGGCAATACCAAGCACCAGCACCAGCAGCGTCACGCCGCAGAAGCCATACTTTGCCAGGGGATAAAACCAGCTGCCCAGAGGTTTGGAACGGGCCAGATTTACCTGCTCCAGCACATACTCTTTCCGGCACAGCCAGAAGAAGCAGACACCGGCCAGCAGGGCTCCCAGGGGGCAGATATAGATGGAGCAGACGTCCATCCAGGGGGAGACGATGGGGGCGATCAGCAGACTCACCACGGCGCCCACGACGCCCACCACCGCCACAGCGGCGGGCCGTCCCAAGCGGAACAACTCCTGCAAGGTGGCAATGGGCGATTCAAACAGGTTAATCAGAGAGGTCATGGCCGCAAAGACCACGGCCAGAAAGAACAGCACCAGCAGCACCGTGCCGCCGGGAATCTCCCGCAGGACGTTGGGCAGATAGATGAACAGCAGGCCCGGACCGCCCTCGCTGAGGTTCCGGCCTGTGACGGCCATGGCCGGGATGATGACCAGGGCCGCCAGCATGGCGGCGCAGGTGTCAAAGAAGGCTACAGCCTTGGCGTCGCTGGGGATGTTGGCGTCCCGGCTCAGATAGGAGCCGTAGATCAGCGTCCCGTTACCGGCCACCGACAGGGAGAAGAACGCCTGCCCCAATGCGTAGACCCACACCAGCGGGTCGGCCAGGCCCTTGGGGTCCAGAACGAAGATATACCGGTAGGCTGCCGCCGCGCCGGGGCGGGTGAAAATATAGACAGCCAGACCGATAAACAGCACATAGAACAGGGGCATCATGATTTTATTGGCCTTTTCGATGCCGCGGCCCACGCCCAGGGCCAGAATGACCATGGTCAGTGCCAGTCCCACCAACTGCCACAGGCCGTTGGAGGCGGCGGCGCCGTTGAAAAAGGCGGTGTAATCCTCCACGGTGGCCATACCGGAGAAGCTGCCGGTCAGGGCGCTGAACAGATAGCTAAAAATCCAGCCCACCACCACCGAATAGCCGATGGCCAGAGCCAGGGAGCCCAGCACCGGCAGGAGCCCCAGGAGCTTGCCGGGTTTCTCCGAGCCGAAGCGCTGTTTGGTGGCCAGACCGAAGGCGTCGATGGGGCCGGAGCGGGCGGCCCGTCCAAAGGCCATTTCACCGATGACACCGGTGGACCCGATGATGACCACAAAGATCAGATAGGGAATTAAAAAGGTCGCGCCTCCGTAGGCGGAGAGACGGGCCGGAAACAGCCAGATGTTGCCCATGCCCACGGCGGAGCCAATGCAGGCCAGAATGAACCCCCATTTGGAGCCCCATGCGTCGCGCTTTTTGCTGTGTGCCATCGGAATAGTTCCTTTCTTGCAGTAAATGGTTATATCCGAGAGAAATACTATGTTTATTTTATCATAAAATGATTCCGATGCAAGGGGAAAAAACGACCCACCGGGTAGGACGCGGAAGGGCCCAGCCCGGTGGGGGAAACAGGGTGGCGGAGTGTGTCAGAGGGCCGTGGGAGCAAAGGCCTGCTCCATGGCGGAAAGGACCTGCTCCTGATCAAAGGGCTTGTAGACAAAACCCAATGCGCCGATGCGCTTGGCCTCGTCAATGGTGTCGTCGTAGGCCAGGGAAGAGATCATCAGGATTTTGGCGTCCGGATGGGTCTCCAGCAGCAGCCGGGCCGCATCCAGGCCGTCCATGCCGGGCATGACGATGTCCATGGTCACCAGATCGGGCAGGACCTTGTCATAGGCCGCCAGGGCCTCCTCGGCGCTCTGGCAGCAGGCTGCCACTTCGTACTCTGTATTGGAAATAATCTTTTGTAACTGTAACTGGGCGATTCTGGAATCATCCACCACCATGATTTTTTTCGACATTGATTGCTCGCTCCTTTATTCTGTCCGCAGCACGTCTGCGGGCGCATGTACCGGCCGCGCCGGTCCGTTGGGTCGGTCGTCAGGCCCGACAGGCCTGGTCTTCGGGAGTGAGAAGGCCCAGGAACATCAGTTGGGCGTTCTCGTTGCTGCCGCTGCTGTAGCCCAGCACACAGCTGCCGGATTGCGGCGTTTCGGGAACGTAGGCGCCGGTACGGAACCGGGGCGGTGTGAACCGGGACGAAATCCGGGTGGATTGATAGAGTCCGGCGGCGATGCGTCCGCAGACCACATTGAAATACTCAATGGCGACGTCCTGCACATCCTGCTCCGTCACCTCATCCGAACACATGATGATCCGGGCCAGCCGTGTCAGCAGCGCGGTGTCGGCGCATAGTACCAGAGTGGCGTTGCATCCGCCCTCCAGGGTGGTGTGCACCGTACAGACGTTATCGGAAAGGGCGGTTTCTTCCTGCAGCAAATCGATGCCCGCGAAGCGAATGGTGGTGTCCTGCATACACTGATGAATGATCTCCTGCAATTCCTTGAGCTGTTGCGTTGTCATGGGCAACCCTCCTCTTAAAATTTACAGCCAACCCACATGGCCGCCGGCCGCACCGATGGCGCAGGATTGGGTGATCTGATCCACAAGAATCTCCTTGTGGCGAATGGTAACGATGGTTTCGGGGTAGGCGGTATCGCAGAGCAGGCGGCAGTCCAGTGCCTCCCGCGCTTTGGCCGCGGCTTCCAACTCCCGGTCGAATTTTTCCAGCTTCAGCCTGGCTACACCCTGGTGCAGCTTCAGCTTGGGCAGCTGCCGGGCGGCTTCTTCGTCGGTCCGGCGGCTCAGCTCCGCAATGATTCGGTCGGTATCCTCAATCTCCTGCAACACCTGTGCCCGCTCGGCCTCTTCACAGGGCTGACCGCCCAGGAAAATATGGGTGGGCCGGAAGGCCTGAGACCCCACCATGGTGGCGGAGACCTCCCGGGTGGCCCGGACGGTGCCGCCGATGATGGCGCCCAATCCCGTGCGGACCCGCACCATATCGTCGCTGTAAATCTCGCAGCGGATGATACAGTCAGCCTGGACGCTTTCCCGCGCGTAGACGGTGCAGTGGTCGAGGTACTTGGCATAGACGGACCGCTGGGCCCGGAGACTGGCCCGGTTCACACCCTGGGCGCCGCTGGACAGGATGATATTCTCACCGGCCTCAATGGTACAGGCGCCCACGGCGCCGTCCACCTGTACGGTACCGATGGCGTAGACGGAAGCGCCGTCCGGCAAATCGCCATGGATGTGAATATCACCCAGAAACTTGACCACCTGCTGCGGGGAGACAAACGGCTCCCGAAGCTCCAGCACCGGCTTCACATGGAAGCTGCGGCCCGAAAAGACCACATGACCGCGACAGGCGGCCACCAGATGCAGCCCGTCCTCGGACAAACAGGTGTTGCGGCCCTGGGGCACGGTGACAGGCCGGCCGTCGGGAGCGTCCAGTGCCCGTCCGGTGACGGTGAGGCCCGGTGTGCCCTTGGTGGCCGGGAAAATGTCGCAGATCACGTCATGTTCTTCAATGTCCCGCACCAGATGCAGGGATTCATAGTCCTCATGGGCCAAAACGTCCACCTGGACCTCCGCACCGATGGTGCGGGGAAAATGGTCCGCAATGTGGCCGTCGCGGCCGGGGATGGGCGCCGTGCCCACGGCGATGGGTACCATGCGGAAATGGCGTTGGGACAGTGTGGGAAGCTGCCGCAGGGTATCCCACCGGATGCCGGTGGTGATATTATGCCGCAGCAACGCCTGCTGCAATCGGGCGTTGGTCAGCGCCCGGCCCTGTCCCACGGCGGGGAACAGAAACAGCCATGCTGCCAGCTCATCCCGGGTCAGAAAGACCAGGGCCCGTTCGTCCAGGGCGTCCGGTGAAGCGCTCAGGGCTTCCAGCCGGGCCTGGGCCGCGTCGTTGAGCAGCAGTTGAAGCCGCTGGTGCTCCCGTGGCAGATTGTCGCCCAACAGGGCGTTGCATGGGTCCTCGCCGGACAGAAGGCTCAGACGCAGCGGCGTCTCATCGCCGCCCTGCCAGAGCTGGTAGAGCTTCCATAGGGCCTGCCCGGCGGAAAAGGTGATGAAAGGAGGGGACTGCGGCGGCTCAGGAGCCCGTCCGGAAATAGGGGCGTCATGGGATTGCTGTGCCGAAAGGGTGTCCTGAAAACACAATGCCGATCACCTCTTTGTTGCGGTCTGCAGGGCCTTGGAAGACCGGCTGCGGATGGAAAATGCGAATTTGTATTCTTACCTACTATTATATCGTCCGATTTTGCAAAAGGTTAAGATTTCCCTAATGGTTTCAGGGAAATAATTTTACGGTTTAAATGGAACAGCATCCGCCCCCCTGTCCGCAGACAGGGTATCGTCTGCGGACAGGGGAAACGGAGGGCATCAATCCAGGGAGAAGACGCGGACGTGACGCTCCAGTTCCGAGGACTGGGCGTGGAGCTGCTCGCTGGCGGCGGCACTCTCCTGGGAGGAGGCGGAGTTGTTCTGGATGACGGCGCTGATTTGCTCTAAACCGCTGTCAATCTGCTCCAGAGCGGCGGTCTGTTCCGTCAGGGCCGACAGCACCCGTGCCGTGCTGGCGGCGGATTCTTCGGCCGCGCCAGCGGTGTCCCGGAGCAGACCGGCGGCATCGGCGGCCAGTTCCCGGCCCAGATCCACGGCGCTCTGGGTGCTTTGGAGCAGCCGGGCTGTCTCCTTGGCCTCTTCACTGCTTTTGATGGCCAGATGGCGCACCGTATCGGCAATAACGGCAAAGCCCTTGCTGGAGCTGCCGGCCCGGGCGGCCTCCACGGCAGCGTTGAGGGCCAGCAGATTGGTTTGGAATGCGATGTTTTCGATGGACTGAACCACCCGGCCCATCTCCTGAGACGCGGCGTAAATCTGGGCCATAGCCTCCAGCATTTGGTCCATTTTCTCGTTGGTCTGTTCCGTCAGATTGCCGGCTTCCCCGGCCTTGCGGCTGGTGGCGGCGGCATCCTCCACGGCGGCGGACAGTTCCTCCACGCTGCTGGCCTGCTCCGTGGCGCCCTGGGCCAGATTTTGAGCGGCGGCGGAGACCTGTCCGGCAGCAGAGGACACCTGTTCCGTGGTGGACTGCACCAGACGAATCAACTGATTTTCTTGCTCAATCATGCGGACAATGGATTGCTGCATGGTGAGGAAATCCCCCTGGAACACGGTGGTGTCATCGTAGACCAGACGGCCGGCGGCCACCTGTTCCATGGTAGCGTTCACATGGGATACACAGGTGTCCAGGGTTTCACAGGTCTCGTTGAATTTTTGGGAAATACGGCCCAGATCATCCAGGCTGCGCACGGGAATCCGGGTGCTGAGAACGCCGGCACGAAGGCTTTCCATACCGTCCATCAACCCCTGGACCGATTGGCCGATGGAAGCGGACATACGGATGGTGACCACCAGAGAGTAGATCAGGGCAAACAGAGCGAATCCGCCCAGCAGGATCATGACCTGGGCGGTGGTGGCGCCGAGACGGTTCAGCATTTCCTGCCCGGCCAGCTCTTGGGCGGCGATGATCTGCTGTACCATACCGTCCACGGCTTCCCCTGCCACCAACAGATCTTGGGTGTAGCGGCTCACGGCGTCATCGGCGCTGCCGTCCTCCACCATTTGCACCACTTGGGCCTGGGCGGCAAAATAGGTGTCTAGCAGGGATTCCAGCTCCAAAAGATCGCCGGGGTCCAGATGGTCAAAATAACCGGCTGCATCTCCGGCTTCCAGACGGTCCAGAAGATCGGCGTGGTTGGCGGTCAGGGCGATGAGCAATTGTTGCTGGCCCTAGGGGTCCCGGTTGAGCAGCAGGGAACCGGTGATAAGTTCATTTTGCTTGAAAACGGCCAGAATCCGGTTGACGGCCCCCTGGGCCTGGCCATAATCGGTGTACAGGGTACGGCTGTGGGTGAAAACGGTGCCGATGCCCAAAGCACCCAGCAGCGCGGCCACGGTACAGAAGAGAATGATGGTACCGAACGCCAGCTTCAATTTGCGCCGGATGGAGAGATTTTTGATGGATTGCAGCATATGGGAAAACTCCTTTATAGAGGGAATGTGGTCAGTGGTTGTACCATACATTCCATACTATCGTGTCGGACCGTGTTGTGTGTTTCCCAGTCTGCTTCCGGCGGCGTGAAAAAATTCTTGCAATCATTTTTGGAAAAATGGTTGACAAAGAAGAAGAAATGAGATATAATACTAAAGCACTCAGGAGTGCATAGTCAATATGGGGGTATAGCTCAGCTGG
>DVJJ01000065.1 GCA_018716875.1 Candidatus Avoscillospira avistercoris | reverse complement strand
TCAGTTGCCATCAGGTTAAACGAAAACAGCTCCACATGATAGCGGCTGCCATACACCCCTGAGCCTATCGTCCATTGGCTATTGATTTTGAATATTATACCGTAAATCAGCTCCTAACTCAAGCCTTGCCTGTATGTGCCCAATGCCCATGTTGTTCAGTTCCTTTACCATGGCGTCGGGGTCGGGTCAATAGGTGGGGTTGAACTTCCATTCGCCCTGTTTGGGCCAGTGGAAGGAACCCACCATGATGACATCGATGGGCAAACCACGGCGTTTGTATTCCCGGGCCACCTCCAGCAGCTCCTCACACCGCTCGGCCCACGCCGGGATTGTTTCACAGCAGGCCGTAGCCCCGGGACGACATCACAAATGAAGGATGAAGATTTTAAGGTGTTTCAAACCCTCAACCGGACTATCTCCGCCAATAGGCAGCGTCGATTTTGCATGGATGGGCTTCAAAAAACGTGAATCGTTCCTGTCATGGAATCACACTCCACCGGTGAAAGAACCGCGGCGTCTTACAGCAGGTTCTGCACTTCCGTATGTTCCATCATCTTGCAGTATTTACCAAGTTTTGATATAATCAGCTTATCAGGCAACATAAATCAGACCCTGACTGACGGGTTCTGTCATCCAGGCCAGGGAACCTGTCCCCCTGCCAACATAATCCACTGCCTGTGGAAGCGGTTGGCTTGCCTGCATAATCACTCGATTCTTTTCAATATTGGTACATTAAGGAGCATTCTATATGAGAAACTGTTTCTGTAAACTTGCAGCGCTGTTTCTGTCTGCGGCGCTGCTGCTGGGTACGCTTCCGGCCCGGGCGGCGGGCAATGTGGACAATTTCGGCCAGCAAGGCGATGAATTGGTACAGGAAGTATATGATGCTACCATCAACTTTGCCAACGTGCGCAATGACAAGGTATTTACCTGGCCGTCGGAAGGGACGGTGCTGGTGTATACCGGCACCACCGTGACCGCTACACTGAAAAAGAGCGTGGAACGGTTGGACGGCATGGTGATTCCCGCCGGACTGGTGGTGGATTTTTACCACGATTGCAGTGTGTTGAACAATCCAACATTCCCCCATGGGTACCAATTCATTGCCCAATATGATACCACCGACGGCCAGCCGGACACCGTCCATGCGCAAGAGCTGCTATATGAATTTGATCAAATCTTCGGTACCCATATGGCAGACAGTACCACCACCCACGGCGTCGCGTTCCGGGACTTTTATGATGTCCGGGCCACCGATTATTTTGCCGACGCCGTATCATGGGCATTGGAGGAGAACATCACCAATGGCTCCGGCGCCAACACGTTTTCACCGGATGGCACGGTGACACGGGCCCAGGCCGTGACGTTCCTGTGGCGGGCCGCCGGTTCTCCCACCCCCTCTATAACGGTCTCCCCCTTTACCGATGTGGCCGATTCGTCCCAGTATTATTATAAGGCTGTGCTCTGGGCTGTGGAGCAGGGCATTGCCAACGGCGTTGGCAACAGCCGGTTCAGCCCCGACAGCGCTCTGGCCTATACCATTCCATTGCAGTACAACGATTGACTGTCCGGTTCCACCCTTCTGAGCAAATACCAGCAGCTGGCCAATCTTCTGCTGCAAAACCGCTGCATATGGAGCTGCAAAGTTTTTGTATGCAATCTATATTTCCTATAGCAAACTGCCCAACTCCGTACATGGAGTTGGGCAGTTTGTATCACCTAATGCTTCCTGTATTGACACCAGCATTGCCAACCGGCTATTCCAGCAAATCCAGCAGTTCCTCTTTAGACATCTGGAGAATGGCTCCTTCGCGGCCTTCTCCGATGGTCTCCATCAGAGCGGCTTTTTTCGATTGCAGTTCCAGAATGCGCTCCTCGATGGTGTCCTTGGCAATCATCTGATAGACCTGGACATGGTGCTGTTGTCCCATGCGGTGGGCTCGGTCCGTGGCCTGGCTCTGAGCCGCCAGATTCCACCAGGGGTCATAGTGGACGACCACGTCCGCGGCAGTCAGATTCAGACCCGTTCCGCCAGCTTTCAGAGAAATCAGAAACACCGACGCCTCCCCCCGGTTAAATGCCTTGACCAACTGGGCTCTCTGCTCCTTTGGCGTGGAGCCTTGGAGCGTGAAATGGGAAATGAAATGGGCATCCAACCCCACCCGAATTTGGTCCAGCATGGAGGTAAACTGGGAAAACAGGAGAATCTGATGGCCGTTCTCCACCATACCGCTGCACAATTCCAGCACCGCATCCAACTTACTGTGGGGGCCATCATAGTTTTCAAAGCACAGCTCCGGCGCACAGCAGATCTGCCGCAGCTGGGTCAGCGCCGCCAAAATGGCCAGCTTCCCCTGCTCCCCAGTTTCCAGGTTCTTCCGCGCCTGCATGGCCGTGGCATGATACAGCTTCCGTTCCTGCTCTGACAAAGGGATTCTGCGGACGTACTCAATCTTTGGCGGCAGCTCCTTGAGCACATCTTTTTTCAGCCGCCGCAGCAGGAAGGGCTGCACCAGTCGCCGCAGCTGCTCCATAGCATCCTTGTCAGCGCTTTTGACCACTGGCTTTTCCAGCTTTTCTACAAAGCTCCTGTGGGTAAACAAATAGCCGGGCATCAGAAAATCGAAGAGATTCCAAAGCTCGCTGAGACGGTTTTCAATGGGCGTACCCGTCAGGATAAATCGCTGTTGACATAGAATCCGCTTCACCGCCTTGGAAATCTGGGTGGACTGGTTTTTGATGTGCTGGGCCTCGTCCAGTACACAGCAATAGAACTCCGTTTTTATATAGGATTCGATATCCTGGCGCAGCAGCTCATAGGAGGTCACCCACAAGTCGGCCTGGTTATGATCCTTTCTCAGCTGACGGCGCTCCGCTGCCGTACCCAGAATGGCGGCAGCCCGCAGCTCCGGCGCAAATCTTGCCAATTCGTCCATCCAGTTGAAAATCAGAGAGGCCGGACACACCACCAGACTGGTACGGCCCACAGCCGTCCGGGTAACGGTTGTCAGATAAGCAATAACTTGCAGGGTTTTTCCCAGGCCCATCTCATCGGCAAGAATGCCGCCGAAACCGCAGGATTCCAGAGTTTTGAGCCATTGAAAGCCGGTCTTCTGATAGGGGCGCAAAATGGGTTCCAAGTCCGGCGGCAGCGGATATTCGCCGTCGACCCCAGAGCGGAACTGTTGCATCATGGCGCGGAACTGCCGGTCCCGCCGCACCTCCAGGTTTTCCCCGGTTTTCAGCAGTTCCTCCACATAAGGGGCCCGAAACGCCGGCAGTTCCACCGTCCCCGCTGTCAGCTGCTTGGGCGTCAGCTGCAGCATATGGGCCATTTCCGCCAGGGTTTCATAGGCGGAACCGTCCAGAGCCAAATACCGGCCGTCGGTCAGTTTGTGGTAGCGGCGTTTTTTGAGCATGCTCTGATAGAGCGCCTCCAATTCCTGGGGTGGAAATCCCCCGGTATCCAGCTGCACCGTCAACATTCCATCGCTGACGGAAACGCCCACAGCGGACGGCCCCGGCTCCACCCGTTTTCCTTGCAGCCGGTCGCTGAGAAATACCTCCCCCCGCTCCTGGAAGGTCTGTATCCCTTCACTGAGCAGTTGAAACAGCGCCGTGTCATCGATTTCCCATTGGAACACGGCGCCCCGGACCCATTGAAACGACTGTTCCACCAGATATTTGGCCTGCTCTTCCGCCAGAACGTCCCGCTTGATTCCCGGCGGGGCCGCTGCCCCCAGGTCAAACGTATCGGCATCATACCGAAACGCCAGACGCAGCAGCAGCGTCCTATTTTCCAGGTCCAGGTAAAACTGCGGCACACATTCATCGGGCAAAAACTCCGTCAGTAAACCATCCGGATCGTATAACTCCACCATATTTTGAATGCGGGGCACCACACAGCTGCAAAACAGTGGCAAATCCTCCATGGACAATCGCATTATATGGCTGGCGCTACCCAGCAAGGGCTGGACATTTTTCTGAAATTCCGCGTCACAGCGGATGAATTGCTTCGCACTCAGTCCATAGAATCCACTGGAATCTCCAAAAAATCTCCAGTCCTCCTGACTGTCCCATTGCAGCTGTGCACCTCCAGAATGACGGCGAGTTGTAACTGAAACCTGGGGACGGCTCTCCTCCAGACAAACCGGATTTGGGTTGTCCGCCACAGACACTGTGGTGTTTTGAAGCAGAGAAAACCACTGTTTCAGCGCAAAACCAGTCAATAAAATCTGATTTTTAGGTAAGATTGGCCTAGGTAATCCCCAGTGGTCAAATTGTGTTTGCGACTGCATGGGTATTTGATCCAATAATAGATTCAACAGTTCGCGGGAGTGGTCGTCAAATTCTTCCCGTCTGTGCGTCAGCGTT